>CANRKL010000001.1 GCA_947631205.1 uncultured Bacilli bacterium
GATATGAATGAAAATAACTCATTAAAAAGTTTGAGTTCTAAAAACCTTGCTTGTGCAAGGAATTCTTCTACCTTAAAGTGTTGCTGTGTGAACACCAAGCAATCCCGGATTCGTTACCTTAGGCCAAAAACTAGGGACTGAAAAACTAATGGAATATATTACTAACTTTGGCTTTGGTAGTAAAACTGGAATCGATTTAAATGGAGAAAGTAATGGTATCTTATTTAAAACAAGTGCTATGGGACCTGTAGAACTTGCCACAACAAGCTTTGGTCAAGGAATATCAGTCACACCAATTCAACAAGTAACTGCTGTAAGTGCAGCCATTAATGGTGGTACATTATATAAACCTTACTTAGTTAAACAAATGTTAGAACCAGAAACAAATTCTGTTATTTTACAAAATAATCCTGTAAAAAAACGAGATGTCTTATCATCATCTTCATCAGAACTTGTAAGATATGCCCTAGAAAGTGTTGTAGCTAATGGTTCAGGAAGAAATGCCTACATAGAAAATTACCGAGTAGGTGGAAAAACTGGAACAGCCCAAAAAGTTTTAGATGGCCATTATTTATCTGGCAATTACATAGTTTCTTTCATGGGATTTATGCCAGCCAATAATCCTCAAATTGTTGTTTATGTAGCCATTGACCACCCTTTAGGAATAGTTCAGTACGGTGGAACCGTTGCAGCGCCTATAGCTAAAAATGTTTTAAAATCAGCCATTAATATTTTAAATATTAAAGAAAGTAAAGATGGACCAGCTAAAGAATATAATTGGTTAGACCAAAAATATGTATTATTGCCAGATGTTGAAGGAAAAAGTGTAGAAGAAGCTAAAAAAATCTTAAAAGGCTTTCATCTTGAATATTCTGGAGAAGGAAGTAAGGTAATATATCAATCTCCCCTTAAAAATACCTATGTTAAAGAGGGTGGAACAGTTAAATTGATGTTAGGTGTCTAAAAGTGTCAACAAGAACTAAGTTTCCCCAAAAAAATAAAAAACTATAGTATAATAGAATGAAGAGGTGTTAGTTATGTTAATACTTGCTAAAGCTGCTTTAGCTATGATGTTGGGATTTATTTTTGCAATTATATGTGGCTTAATATTTATTCCTATGCTTAAAAAAGTTAATTTTAGACAACACGTAAGTAAGACCCTTGGAAGTCGTCATTTAGCTAAAGAAGGCATTCCAACAATGGGCGGAATAATCTTTATTGTTCCTGTTTTAATAACTTTATTCTTACTTTACATAAGAGGTAGTATAGAACTTAGTTATAACCTAATAATAGTTGTCTTTGTATTCTTAAGTTATGCTTTATTAGGATTCATAGATGACTGGTTAAAAGTTAGATATAACAATAATGTCGGTCTTAGAATATCGACCAAATTTTTACTTCAAATGGTCATAGCCTTAATCTTCTTTTATATATTTATGAAAAATGGTGGCGAACCAATACTTAGAATAACGTCCTTAAATTTAATCATACCATTAGGTTGGGCTTTTGGCTTATTTATACTATTTGTTTTAGTTGGTAGTAGTAATGCTGTTAATATAACCGATGGACTTGATGGACTTTGTGGGGGATTATGTGTCTTTGCCTTTCTAGCTTTTGGAATTATCTCTTGGAATACCGGTTGGATGGAAGGATACCAAGAAGTAGCAATATTCTGTTTTGTCTTAGTTGGAGCTTTATTAGGATTTTTACTATTTAATTCATATCCTGCTAAAGTATTTATGGGAGATTTAGGAAGCCTAGCTTTAGGTGGTGTCATGGCCTCAATTGCCGTTATAACAAGACATGAATTATCATTAGTATTAATAGGTGGTGTATTTGTTATTGAAACCCTTTCTAGTATGATTCAAATAATAGCTATAAGAAAATTCCATCGTAAAGTTTTTAAAATGGCTCCACTTCATCATCATTTTGAACAATTAGGTTGGAAAGAAACTGATATAGTAAAAGCATTTTATGTTGTTGGATTACTACTTGCCATGGCTGCAATTACTTATGGAGTTTGGTTGTAAAAAAAATAATAGAAGTGTAAATTAATAAAAAAAGTTTACGCTTCTTTTTTATTTTGTGTTAAGATGTATATAGAAAGTAGGAGATGAAAATGAATAAAAAGACAATTGGGGGGGGGGTTATTAAATAAGAAGATAGTAATCATACTACTAATTCTTACAATAACCGTAACAATAGGAGGAAGTTATGCCTTTTGGCAAATAACGAAAACTCAAACAGAAGATAATGTTATAAGTTCAGGTTGTCTTAATATAACCATAGATAACCAAACAAATAATATATTACTTAACAATGCTTATCCAACAGAAGATAGTGAAGGAGAAGATTTAGAACCATTTACATTTACAGTAACCAATCATTGTAATGTTAAAATGGATTATGAGATAGGATTAGAAATATTAAGTGATACAAATTTAGAAAGTAAATATGTTAAAGTATTAATAAATGAACAAGGAACAAGTGGAAGTTCTAAATTATTAAATAGTTATGATAATGAAGATGTAACAATTATAAAAGAAGCTAAAGAAGGAAGAATACTTTTAGAAGGTAAACTAGAAGCAACAACAGAAGAAGAAAACCCAAGTAAAAAAGATTATGAACTAAGATTATGGTTAGATAATGAAGCAGATAAAGGAGCAATGAGTAAAACATTTAGAAGTAAGATAGTATTAAATGGAACAATGGGAAGCGAACCAAAACGTTCAGATGAAGTATGTAATGGAAATCCTGATAGTGTAGATTGTAAGTTATTAAAAAATGATGATAAAAATGAAGAAGCTCAATTAGCCTATGATGATACAGAAGAAAATAATTTAAGATATATTGGAGCTTCACCAAATAATTATATTGATATTGGAGATAGGGATTCTGAAGATAAGCCAATCTTATGGCGAATAATAGGAGTTATGAATAACATGACAGTTGTAAGTGATGATGATAGTGAAACTACAGGACAAAGTTTAATAAAAATAATCAGAGCAGACAGCATAGGAAAATGGAGCTGGGACTCATCGGCAAGAGGAGTAAATGATGGATACGGAGTAAATGAATGGAGCGGGGCTGATATAATGACTACATTAAATACAGGAGCATATTGGAACAAAACAAGTAGACAATGTTATAACAATACACAAGAAAAACAGGGCACTTGCGATTTTAGTAGCACAGGACTCACCGAAAGTGTTAAAGATAAATTAGTAAAAGTAAAGTGGAATACTGGAACGTTAAGCGATGCAATTGAATTACAAATAACTAATAACGATGCGTGGTTTAATACAAGTGCCCTATATTGGAACGAACGAAGTGATTACGATGGAAAATACGAATGCTCAAATCGTGCAGAAAGTCTATGCAATGACGGAGTATGGCGAACAACAACATGGGATGGATTTATAGGTCTCATGTACCCATCTGACTATGGATATGCCGTAGGAGGAGACGAGCGAGGTAGTTGCTTAGCAAGAAGCATGGCTAAATGGAGCGAAAATAGTCCGGATTGTAAAGGGAACGATTGGCTATTAGACAGTATAAGTGACCAATGGACTATAACACCTGCTAATGCTTTGGTAGAAGCTAGCAATGTATTCAGTATCTATTCTGATGGGAGCGTGTACAGCTGGAATGCTTCCACCGCTCGTGCCGTTCGCCCTACAGCCTATTTAAAGTCATCTATTAAAATTCAAGAAAAATCTGATAGCGATTATGGAAGTCAAGGTAATCCCTTTGTGCTAGAGGGAATAAGTTAAAAATAGAAATGTAAATAAATAAAAAAGTTTATGCTTCTTTTTTAATAGGTTCCCCTTATAATCCATGGCAATAATATAATTAGCACTCTATATTGACAAGTGCTAATTTTTATATTATAATAACAGTGATTTAAAAAGGAGGGATTAAGATGTATCCAAATAATAATGAAAATGAAGAAAACGTTTTAGAAAAATATGGGAGAGATATTACTCAAAATGTTTTAGACAACAAAGTTGACCCAGTTATTGGTCGTGATGAAGAAGTAAGAAACGTTATAAGAATACTTTCTCGTAAAAGCAAAAATAATCCAGTATTAATTGGGGAACCAGGTGTTGGTAAAACAGCTATTGTAGAAGGACTTGCTCAAAGAATTATCAATAAAGATGTCCCTAATAGTTTAAAAGATAAAAAAGTCTGGGAACTAGATTTAGGTTCTTTAGTTGCGGGTGCTAAATATCGTGGTGAATTTGAAGAAAGATTAAAAGCAGTCTTAAAGAAAATAAAAGATAGTAATGGTGACATTATTATGTTTATTGATGAAATACACATGATTGTTGGAACCGGTGCAGAAGGTGCTATGGACGTTGGTAATATGTTAAAACCCATGCTTGCTCGTGGAGAGATTCATGTAATTGGGGCGACTACATTAAATGAGTATCGCAAATACATTGAAAAAGATGGAGCCCTAGAAAGAAGATTTCAAAAAGTATTAGTAAGTGAACCAACAGTAGAAGATACAATTACTATTTTAAGAGGTTTAAAAGACCGTTTTGAAATATATCATGGAGTTACAATTAAAGATAATGCCTTAATTGCTGCTTCAACCCTATCAGACCGTTATATAACTGATAGATTTTTACCAGATAAAGCTATTGATTTAGTCGATGAAGCTTGTGCTACTATTAAAATGCAATTAGATAGTGAGCCAGCATCTCTTGATGAACTAAAAAGAAAAATTATGAGTTTAGAAATAGAAAGACAAGCTATCAAAAAAGAAAAAGATGAACTAATGAAAGAAAGACT
Source organism: uncultured Bacilli bacterium (assembly GCA_947631205.1). GTDB lineage: Bacteria > Bacillota_I > Bacilli_A > RF39 > UBA660 > Ventrenecus. The sequence continues at coordinate 4,798 of CANRKL010000001.1, forward strand.
TGCTAAACTAGATGAAACATTAAGTAAACTAAAAGAAGAAGAAAAAACTCTAAGAGAAAGATGGACTTTGGAACAAGAAAATAAACAAGCTATTAATCGTAAGAAAGAAGAATTAGACAAAGCTCGATTCTCATTATCTCAAGCTGAAAATAACTACGATTTAGAAACAGTTGCTCGTCTAAAACATGGAGAAATACCAGCCCTAGAACAAGAATTAAAAGACTTACAAAATAAGATTTCTAATACTATGTTAAAAGATATTGTTGATGAAGAAAGTATAGCTTCAATTATATCTCGTTGGACTAATATACCTATTGCTAAATTAGTAAGTGGTGAAAAAGAAAAACTTTTAAATTTACAAGCAAACTTACAAAAAAGAGTCAAAGGCCAAGATGAAGCACTTCATTTAGTTAGTGAAGCCATCCTTAGAGCTAGAAGTGGAATAAAAGACCCTAAAAGACCAATTGGCTCATTTATTTTCCTAGGTCCTACTGGTGTAGGTAAAACAGAAGTAGCCAAAAGCCTAGCTTATGAATTATTTGATGATGAAAGACATATTATTAGAATTGATTGTTCAGAATATATGGAAGCCTTTAATGTATCAAGACTTATTGGTTCGCCTCCAGGATATGTTGGATATGATGAGGGTGGTGAATTAACTGAAGCTGTAAGAAGAAACCCTTATAGTATAGTTTTATTTGATGAAATAGAAAAAGCCCACAAAGATGTATTTAATATTCTTTTACAAATATTAGATGATGGACGACTTACTGATAGTCAAGGAAGAACTGTTGATTTTAAAAATACAATTATAATTATGACAAGTAATTTAGGCAGTGAATACATATTAGATAATGAAAGCAATGCTCATGAATTAGTTATGCAAGAATTAAAATCAGCCTTTCGTCCAGAATTTATCAATCGAATTGATGAAATAATTATTTTTAATTCTTTAAGTAAAGATGTTGTAAAAGATATCTTACAAAAAATAATTACAGAATTAGAAAGTCGTTTATCTAATATAAATATTAAAATAGAATTAACTAATGAAGCTAAAACAAAAATAATAGATGAATCATATGACCCAAATTATGGAGCAAGGCCAATAAAAAGATATGTTACTAAAAATATTGAGTCTTTAATAGCCCATGAATTAATAAAAGAAGATATTAAAATGAATACTAAATTATTAATAGATGTTAAAAATGATAATTTTGTAGTAAATAAAATATAAAAAATGAATAGAAGTGTAAATTAATAAAAAAAGTTTATGCTTCTTTTCTATTTTGTGTTAAGATGTATATAGAAAGTAGGAGATAAAAATGGATAAAAAGACAATTGGGGGGGGGGTTATTAAATAAGAAAATAGTAATCATACTACTAATTCTTACAATAACCATAACAATAGGAGGAAGTTATGCCTTTTGGCAAATAACAAAAAGTCAAACAGGAGATAATGTGATAACTTCAGGGTGTGTAGACTTAACTATAGATAATCAAACAAATAATATACAACTTAATAATGCTTATCCCACAGAAGATAGTGAAGGACAAAATTTAGACCCATTTATATTTACAGTAACCAATCATTGTAATGTTAAAATGGATTATGAGATAGGATTAGAAACGTTAAGTGATACAAATTTAGAAAGTAAATATGTTAAAGTATTAATAAATGAACAAGGAAAAACTGGTAGTTCTAAATTATTAAGTACATATGAAAATGAAAGTAAAACTATAATAGATGGAGCTAAAGAAGGAAGAATACTCTTAGAAGGAAAATTAGAACCGACAACAGATAATAATAATCCTAGTAAAAAAGATTATGAACTAAGACTATGGTTAGATTATGACGCGGATAAAGGAGCAATGAGTAAAACATTTAGAAGTAAGATAGTATTAAGTGGAGTAGAAAATACACCCAAACGTTCTGATGAAGTATGTGATACAAATCCTGATAGTGTAGATTGTAAGTTATTAAAAAATGATGATAAAAATGAAGAAGCTCAATTAGCATATGATGGAACAGAAGAAAATAATTTAAGATATATTGGAGCAACTCCAAATAATTATATTGATATTGGGGATAGGGATTTAGATGGACAACCAATCTTATGGCGAATAATAGGAGTTATGAATAATATGACGATTGTAGGTGATGATGATAGTGAAAGTGCATGGCAAAGTTTAGTAAAAATAATCAGAGCAGATAGCATAGGGAATTGGAGTTGGGACTCATCAGCAAGTGGAGTAAACTATGGATATGGGGTAAACGAATGGAGTGAGTCTGATTTAATGACAACCTTAAACTCTGGAGCATACTGGAGCAAGACCAGTGGACAATGTTACAGTGGTTCAAATGATAGTCAGAAAGCATGCGATTTTAGTAGTATAGGACTAACTAAGGAAGTAAGAAACAAAATAGCTAAAGTAAGATGGAATACAGGAACAATGCCAGATGAATATTCAAGTAATACGAGTAAAACAACAGCAAGTTATATGTATCAAGGAGAGAGAAGCGATAATCACAGAAAAAAATTTTGCAGTAGTGGAAGTTACTGTAATGACATAGTAGAACGAACATCAACATGGGATGGATATATAGGACTAATGTATCCATCTGACTATGGATATGCGGTCGGCGGAGAGGTACGAAATAGTTGCTTAGCAAAAACAATGTACAACTGGAATGGAAGTAGTCCAGATTGTAAAGGAAATGATTGGTTATTACCAACGTCATCTTATGAATGGACCCTAACTCCTGACCCTGATTCGTCGTATGCTACTTATGTGTTCAATGTGTATTCTTCTGGATACTTGAATGAAAGTAATGTTGGACCTACTTATTCCGTTCGTCCTGTCGCTTATCTAACGCCTGGTACACAGATTGTAGTCGGTGAGGGAACAAAAGAAAATCCGCATACCTTAAAAGCGTAAGCAAATTAGTACTTGCATATTTAAAAAAATTTTCATATAATTTTAGTAGAAAAGTGATGAATTAAATAATTCTTCTAGGAGAAGTAAGGTAAGGTCCTTACAAATTACACTAGAAGTTTTTCAATTTATAGGAAGGAATAAGATTATGAATATTAAAATGGAAGAAATAGTAAATTATTGTAAACAATATGGTTTTATATTTCAAGGAAGTGAAATATATGGTGGACTTTCTAATACATGGGATTATGGACCTTTAGGAAAAGAATTAAAAGAAAATATTAGAAAATCTTGGTGGAAAAAATTTATTCAAGAAAATCCTTATAATTATGGACTAGACTCAGCTATTCTTATGAATCCAGAAGTTTGGGTTGCCTCTGGTCATGTTTCAAGTTTTGCTGACCCATTAATAGATTGTAAAAAATGTAAAAGTCGTCATCGAGCTGATAAATTAATTGAAGATAGCATGGGTATTTCTGCAGATGGGTGGACTAATGAAGAAATAGAAAACTATATTAATGAAAACCAAATTAAATGTCCTATATGTGGTTCAACATCTTTTACAGGAATAAGACAATTTAACTTATTATTTGAAACCCATCAAGGTGTTACAGAAGATACAAAAAGCAAAGTTTATTTAAGAGGTGAGACGGCCCAAGGAATATTTGTTAATTTTTTAAATGTTCAAAGAAGTATGCGTGCTAAAGTTCCTTTTGGAATTGGCCAAACAGGAAAAAGTTTTCGAAATGAAATAACTCCAGGTAATTTTATTTTTAGAACAAGAGAATTTGAACAAATGGAATTAGAGTTTTTTTGTAAGCCTAATACTGATTTAGAATGGTTTGGTTATTGGAAAAGTTTTTGCCTTAACTTTTTAAAAGATTTAGGAATTAATAAAGATAATTTACGTTTTAGAGACCATCAAAAAGAAGAATTAGCCTTTTATAGTAAAGCTACAACTGATATTGAATATTTATATCCAATTGGTTGGGGAGAATTGTGGGGAATAGCTGATAGAACTGACTATGATTTATCTGTTCATGAAAAACATTCTAAACAAGAATTAAAATATTTAGACCCTGAGACTAATGAAAGATATATTCCTTATGTTATTGAGCCTTCTGTAGGATTAGACCGTCTTTTATTATGTGTTTTATGTGACGCCTATAAAAAAGAAAATATTAACTCGGAAGAAAGATTAGTATTAAAAATTCATCCAGCCCTAGCGCCTTATAAAGTTACAATACTACCATTAGTAAAGAAAATTCATAGTAAAAAAGCTAAAGAAATATATGGTGATTTATCTAAATATTTTATGTGTAGTTATGATGAAGCAGGAAGTATTGGTAAAAGATATCGTCGAAGTGATGCAATTGGAACTCCTTTTGCTATTACAATCGATGATGATACCCTAAATAACAAAACAGTAACAATTAGGTATCGTGATTCCATGGAGCAACAAACAATAGATTTAAAAGACTTAAAAGATTTTATTGTCAATAAAACAACATTTTAAATTTAAGAGATTGAAATAAGTTAAATAATTTGTTAAAATGGTTATAGAATAGAGGAATGAATATGGATAAAAAAATTTTTTGGTCAGTTATTGTTGTAACTGTTAGTGCTTTAGTTATATTACTTTCTTTAACTTATAATACCACTTTTTCTTATTTTACAACTACCATTGATACTTCTGGTTATAGTGGTGCTGGTAATGGTAAGACTGGACTTACAGCTGGTGAAATTACTGGAGATGTAGTATTAAGTGGGAGTACTGATATTTTTGGTGATAAAATATATCCAGGGACTAGCCTAAATTACACTTTTACTATATCAAATCCTAATACAATAGATGTGCCAGTAAATCTATATTGGACTAATGTTACAAATAGTTTTATTAATAAAAATGATTTACAAATAACTTTAAAAGATAGCCATCAAAAAGAAATTATTACAGCAGCGAATAACAAAACGTTTCCTAAAAGCAATAATGAGGACTTAGTTACGAATTTAGTAGTTCCTAAAGGTGGTTCAACGACATATACATTAACAATAAATTACATAAATACTAACCAAAATCAATTTGGTGATATGGGTAAAGCATTTAAAGGAACGATAAATATTAAGAGTTATGAAGAATAAAAGAAAGGTTGATTGGTGATTAGATGTTAAGCTTAAGTATAGGGAAATGTACCTACGATATAACTGTACCAGTAGATAATTATCCTGTTGAAAACTCCAAAATGGTTTTAAAAGAAAAATTTGAAAGTAGTGGAGGGGCAGCTTGTAATGTTTCTGTTTTAATGGGAAGATGGAATAATGAAGCATATTATATGGGAGCTATTGGTTATGATGATTATGGTTCTAGCGTTAAAAAAGAGTTAGAAGGCTTAAAAATTAATACTAATTTCATGGAAACAAACTATGAAAAAAAGACCGCAATTCGTTATATAATTGTTAATAAAGCTAACACATCAAGAACAATAATGATGATAGAACCTGAAGTTTTTCATTTAAAAAAAGTTGATACAGATATTAATCCAGATATAATTTATAGTGATGGTTATGAGTATTCTGCTTCTATCGCCGCTTTTCAAAAATATTCTAATGCTGTTACCGTACTTGGAGCAAGCTTAGATAGTGGTTGTGACGCCAAAGAAGTATTAGCGCTAGCTAAATATGCTAAATATGTCGTTTTCTCCCTTGATTTTGCGGAAGCCCTAACAAGATTAAAAGCAGATTTTAATAATCCTCAAACTTTATTAAATATATATAAAGAAATAAAAGATAAATATTCTGACCAAACTATTGTCGTTACATTAAAAAATATGGGCGCAATGTATGAAGTTAATAATGAAGTTAAAGTTATGCCAACTATCTCCGTTACTGAAATAGATAGAACAGGGGCTGGAGATATATTTGATGGAGCATTTACTTATGCTTTAGGAAAAGGGTATGATATTGAAAAATCAATTAGAATTGCTAATATATCTGCTGGATTATCTACTACAAAATATGGTTCAAAAGATTCAATTCCATTATTATCTGATGTTATAAGCTACTATGAAGATAAGTTTGGACCAATAGAAACAACTGAAGCTCCTAATCAAAATGTTCCAAATAATCAAGCCCAACCAGTAGCAAATAATAATCCTAATGTTGTAAATAATGTAAATAATGCTGTAAATCAAAATGTTAATCCAGGAGTTGTACCCAATAATCAAGTCCCACCAATGCCAAATAATCCTTTAAATAATCAAGTACCTCCTGTAACTAATCAGATAAATCAACCTAATCAAGTAAATCCTCCAAGTAATCCTCAAGTATGATAGTATATAATTTTTATCCTAAATTAGATTTACATGGAGAATATACAACTACAGCTTATACGGTAATTCATGAGTTTATCAAAGATAATATCAAATTAAAAAATGAGTTTATAGTGTTAATTCATGGAAAAGGAACTGGTAAATTAAAAAAAGAAGTTCATTATATTTTAGACCATGAAAAAAAAGTCCTATCTTATCAATTAGACCCATATAATCTAGGACAAACTATCGTACATTTAAAAATTAATTAATATATCTTTTATACTTTTTTAAAATTTGTTCAACACTTTCTTTTGAACAATTTTTTATTTGACAGTATTTTTCAATATAAGAATTTAAAAAATAATCATACATTTCTTGATAATTAAAATCTAAATTATAATCATTATTAAAACTATTTAAATCTTTCATTTGATTTAAGTCAAGATAATTGCAATAACTATGAAAAGTATAATCATATCCATACATTTTTTCTAACTTTTGAAAATGATTTACTAAATTTATAATAGAGTACTTTTCAGCATAAAATTCATCAGGTATCATTTTATATTTATATATTTTATTAAAAATTTGTTCTTGATTCCATTTTAAATAATCTTTTTCACTTATTGTATTTAAAAATATTAAATATTCAATGTGTTCTAAATAAAAGTCATTTTTATCTAAAAAGTTATTAGTCGTGGCATGGTAACCCTCATGCAAAATGTTGTGAAGGAGAGACATATTTAAAGCATTTTGATATTTATTAATAATTTTTATTTTTCCATTTTGAATAATTTGACCATATCCTTTTTCAATCATTTCTTTTCTAACCCAAAATTCTTTTTGATTATAATTACAGCAAAAATCAAAAATTAAATCATTATGTTGAAAATCATTATCTTTAATAACTAATTTATAAGGACTTCTCTTTTGTTTAATCGCTAAAACATTTTCTAATTCTTCAAGTAATAAATGTCTTTCACTGCTATCAATAAATTGCCAAAAATTAATATGAAATAAAGTAAATAAAGAGTTTTCTTTAGCTAAATAATCTTGTTCTCTGTATTTTTGACTACTTAGATATTTTTCTAAATTAATAAAATTATTTTTCATAGCTTTCTCCTTATTAGCTATTATAAAACAATTTATAGCTATTTTAAAGTAAGAGAGTACAAAATTGATTGACTAATGACTATTTATTGTAGTAAAATTAAGAAGTAAATTTAATTTGTCTCCTTAGCTCAGTTGGTAGAGCAACTGACTCTTAATCAGTGGGTCTGGGGTTCGAGCCCCCAAGGGGACACCAAATATGTATTTTATCCCTTTATTTAAGGGTTTTTTATTTGTTTTAAAACACACTCTGGTCTTGTTCTGGTCTTGTTTTTTATTTAATATTTTTTAGCTAATTTAGCAAGTTCACTAAAAAAGGTTAGCACAGCAATTAATACAATTCCAAAGAAGCCAACTTTATTTTTTTTCATATTTTATTAATTCACTTTCTAAATAAATATCATGCAAAGTTTCACCATTGATATTTAAGCAAAATAAAAAAGCCATTGTAACAAGACTTATTTTAAAAATGGCGGAGCAGGAGAGATTTGAACTCTCGCGCCGGTTGCCCGACCTACACCCTTAGCAGGGGCGCCTCTTCAGCCTCTTGAGTACTACTCCATACCAAAAGCACAATTAAATTGTACTATATTTATAAGCACTAGTCAATACTAAATTTTGGGTTGCTTTTCTAACTAAATATTTATATACTTATTCTAGTGGTGAATATGAAAAAATATTTTTTATCAGCAATGCTCTTTGTTGCTTTAGTTATTTTAACTTATATCTTTGTTTTAAAAGATTGTGATTTTAATTTATTATTTACATCAATTAAAAATACTAATCATTTTTATGTGTTTTTAAGTGCCTTAGCTGTCTTTGGGTATGTTTTCTTTGGTAGTTTATTTTTAAAAAGAATTTTGTATCATTTTAAAACTAATATTAGCTTTTATCATGCCCTAGGCTATATTTTTACTGAAATATATTTTTCAGCTATTACTCCAAGTAATATGGGTGGTCAACCAGTTCAAATGATAGAAATGAAAAAAGATAATATCAAATATCAAACTAGTAGTGTAATCGTTTTATTTAATACCATGATGAATCGTTTAGTTTTAATATTAATAGCTACTATCTTTTTTATTCTTTTTGCTAAAGATATTTTTGGAATAAGTACTTTCTATAATTGGGTAGTAATAATAGGTTATATTACAACTATCTTAGTTATTTTGTTATTTGCAGCCTTAATTTATTCTAAGACCATAGCTAATATATTATTAAAGATTAGTAATTATTTAATAGACCATTTAAAAATAATTAAGAAAAAAGATAAATTAAAAAATAAATTAAATAAATCATTACAAGAATATCAATCATGTGCCAAAATAACCAAAGAAAATCCTCAAATTGTTTGGGAATCTTTTGGAATTTTATTACTTCAAAGACTATCATTATTACTAGCAAGTTATACTATATATCGTTCTTTTGGCTTGCAAGAATATGGTCTTTTCTTAGTTATGGCTTTTCAAACATGTGTAACACTTGGTTCTGATTTAATGCCAACACCTGGAGGAGTAATGATTAATGAAGGTCTTCTTTTAGCCGTCAATAAATTATTATATGGAGATTCTCTTGCTTTATCTGGTATGTTATTACTTCGTAGTTTTAATTTTTATTTCTTAGTTATCATAAGTGCTATCTTATATTTTATATTTCATTATCGCAAAAGAAGTAAAGCTAAAATATTAGAAAGTTAAATCTTTTTTAATACTTCTAATTAAAGGCTTTCTTTTTTTTATAAATTGATAGCTAGTATTTTTGTATAACCTAATTTTTTGACCAATATACTTTATTTTTTGAGCAGTTAAATCATTATCATCATCAAGGTAGTCAATTATCCCAAACAAAAATAAACGATTAACTTGGGCATTTAAAGGCTTTTTAAACTTTAAATTAATTTGAAATAATTGTAAAATGATTATCATATTTTTCATTTCTCTTAAAATATTTTTATTAGTAAAATCAGGATATTTATTATAAAATATATGATATGCCTTAATTAAAGATTGGTCTTCCTCACTCAAAGTTAAAGGTTTAAGATTACTTATATTTTTTATTACTTGAAAAACATCTTCTAATTCACAGACTTTAGGATAACCATTAACTTTAAAATTTAAAATATTATTTTCATAAGTATATTCATTATTATTTCTATTTTCCTTATAATAAACTAAATTATCATTATCCAAAGTAAGACTAAAACTTACGTTATCTTTAAAATAAGAAATAGATAATAACCTTTTTTCAAAAGAAGCCAAAATAGTTTTTAAAAAAATAATATTTTTTTTAATATCTTGATGACTTTTTAAATTCATAAAGACATCTAATCTTTCTTTTAATTTATTAGGAAAAGTTTGATATTCTCCCACAAAACTAATTTTAATTATTCCCATATCTTCATCTAATTTATCTTGATTAAAAGTAAATGTCTTAACCATAGTATCACCTTGCTAATATATTATATTTCTAATAAAAACATTTGACCTTCTAAACTTGTCATAACTTAATTTTTATTTTATAATGGATTTAGGTGGTTATTATGTATAGTTATTTAATCGGAAATGTTACAGGTTATGAAAGCAATTCAATTATTTTAGAAGTAAACAAGATTGGTTATCATATATTTGTTCCAAATCCTTTTAGTTTTAAAGAAAGTAATGAAGAAAAAGTTTATCTATATCATCATATAAGAGAAGATGAACAAGCCTTTTATGGTTTTAAAACAGTAGAAGAAAAAGATTTGTTCATGCGTTTAATAAGTGTTAAAGGAGTAGGGCCTAAACTTGTTTTACCAATGCTTGCAACTGGAAGTGTAAAAGGAATAGTTGATGCCATAGATAGAGGAAATATTTTATATTTAAAAAAGTTTCCGAAAGTAGGAGATAAAGTTGCTAGACAAATTATTTTAGATTTAAAAGGCAAATTAGCTAGTAGTGAAGATGTAATTAGTAATAATCATAATGAAGAATTAGCTAGTGTTTTAGAGGGATTAGGTTATAAAAATAATGATATTAAAAAAGTTATTCCAGAAGTAAATGGAGATTTGCCAATTGAGTCACAAGTTAAAGAAGCCTTAAAATTACTATTAAAATAGAAAGGAAGTACTATGGAAGAAAGAATTGTAGATGCGTGCAGTAATGAAGAAGAAAACAACTTTGAATTATCAATTAGACCTCAAAGTTTAAAAGAATATGTTGGTCAAAAAGAAATAACTGAGAATTTAAGTGTTTTTATTAAAGCCGCGAAAATAAGAAATGAGCCATTAGACCATGTTTTACTATATGGTCCTCCAGGACTAGGTAAGACAACCTTATCCCATATTATTGCTAATGAACTGGGAACTAATATTAAAACAGCTTCTGGTCCATCAATTGAAAAAAGTGGTGACTTAGCAGCCATTTTATCTACGCTAGAACCAGGTGATGTTTTATTTATCGATGAAATCCATCGAATGCCTAAATATATTGAAGAAATATTGTATCCAGCGATGGAAGATTTTGTAATTGATTTAGTATTAAATAATGATGGAAAATCCCGAACTATTAAAATTGATTTACCACCATTTACTTTAGTTGGTGCAACAACACGAGCTGGTGATATTTCAAGTCCTTTAAGAGACCGTTTTGGAATTGTTTCTAAATTAAATTATTATAGTGATGATGAATTACTTCAAATAGTTAAAAGAACTAGTAAAGTGCTTGGAATGCCTATTACTGATGAAGCTGGAATGCTTATTGCTACTAGATGTCGCAAAACGCCAAGAATAGCTAATCGTTTATTTAAAAGAGTAAGAGATTTTGCTCTTGTTAATAATTTAGAAGAAATAGATGCCTCACTAACTGAAGAATCATTGCAAAAACTAAAAGTCGATGAAAGTGGCCTTGATGCTATTGATATTGAATATTTAACTAGTTTAATTAAAAAATTTAATGGGGGTCCCGTTGGAGTTGAAACAATCGCAACAAGTATCGGAGAAGAAGTATCAACTATTGAAGATGTTGTGGAGCCATTTTTATTACAAGAAGGATTTATTAAGCGAACATCAAGAGGAAGAATGGCTACTGAAAAAAGTTATGAGCACTTAAAAATTGCCCATAATAGTAGTTTATTTTAGGGAGGTATACATACATGAGTACAGAAGATTTTGATTATGAATTGCCTGAAAAATTAATTGCCCAAACACCATTAAAAAATCGTAGTTCATCAAAATTACTAGTGTTAGATAAAGACACTGGTGAAATTAATCATGAACAATTTAGTGATATTACTAAATATTTACATAGTGGTGATGTTTTAGTTTTAAATAATACTAAAGTTATTCCAGCTAGAATAATTGGGGAAAAAGAAGATACAAAAGCTGTCATTGAATTATTATTACTAAAAGATTTAGGAGATGATACTTGGGAATGTTTATCAAGGCCTTTTAAAAGATTACATATTGGCACCAAAATTTTATTTAAACATAACCTAGCGGCGACTGTCATTCAAAAAAAAGAAGAAGGAATTGTTTTAGTTAAACTAGAATACAATGGAATATTAATGGAAATATTAGATAAATTAGGAGAAATGCCTCTTCCCCCATATATTCATGAAAAATTAGAAGATAAAAATCGTTATCAAACAGTTTATGCTAAGTATTTTGGAAGTGCCGCAGCTCCCACAGCGGGACTTCACTTTACAAATGAATTACTAGAAAAAATCAAAAATATGAATGTTACTATTCTTTATGTAACATTACACGTTGGACTTGGAACATTTAGACCTGTTACAGTAAGTGATGTTACAAAACATAATATGCACAGTGAATATTATGAAATAAATGCCCAAACGGCTGATTTACTAAATAAAGCTAAAGAAGAAAATAGAAGAATAATTGCCGTAGGAACAACATCTACTAGAACCCTAGAAGCTAATATAAGTAAATATCATACTTTTAAAGAAGCTAAAGAAACAACTAATATTTTTATCTATCCAGGATATAAATTTAAAGCTATAGATTGTTTAATTACTAATTTTCATTTACCAAAAAGTACTTTAATAATGCTTGTAAGTGCTCTAGCTGGTAAAGATAATATAATGCGTTCATATAAAGAAGCAATTAAAAATAATTATCGTTTTTTCTCATTTGGCGATGCTATGTTTATTAAAAGTGAAAGGAATGTTAAATAATGTTAATAAAAGAATTTAAAAGAGAATTAGACAAATACAATAAAAAAGAAATTATTGAAATAGCTTCTTTCTTATATAAAAAAATTCCTAAGAAACTTAAAGAAGAAAGTGAAATAGATAATTATATAATTGATATTAATAATAAAAATGTTAAAAGTAGTGAAGAAGAACTAACAATGGAAGATTTACAAAAAAAATTAGATTACTTTTTAGAGTGTGTTGATAATGGTTATTATGCTTCTCCTAACCGAATTATTCCCAAAAGTGCCCGAAGCAAATGGAGGTTTCAAGTTAAAAAATATTATAAAATGCTAAATAAATATCCTATAGATTCTTCTGATGGACTAATAGCAACTTATTATTTAATTCAATTGTTTAAAAAATTAAGTATTGGAACAGGAAGGTTACTTTTTTCTTCACGGAATACTTTTGGGGCTGTCGGAGTAAATCAAACATTATTTTATGAAAATATAGTTAAACGCATTTTATACCAAGTTAAAAATGAAAATAATATTAAAAAATGTATAAGTTTACTATATGTTCCAAGGGACATTGATGAATTTGAAAGTTTCATGTATGATGTTTTAATATCATCATTAAATACTAACGAAGAAAGACAAATAGCTATTAAATTATTAAGTGAAAATGTAGATTTAAATACTAATAAAATGGTTAAAGTTAAAACATATCAAGATGAATATAATTTAAAAACACAAATAAATAGCGATACTTATGGAATAGTTTCTCTATATTTTGATATGGGAAAAATAGAAGAAGGATTAAAATATTATCATAAACATAGTATAGAAAATAATGAAGAAGAAAAAGAATACATTATTTTGGAAATATTAGAGATAAGAGAAGAGTATGAATGGTGGATAAAAGAATATGATTCTCATAAAATTGTTTATCGAAAGTCCTTAAAAGAAAATTATATAAAATTTAAAAAATTGTTAGAAAATGAATAATTTTAGTTTATCTTTTTAGATAAGATATGTTACAATGTAAAGCAGAAAGTAGAGTATATATGGAAAATAAAGAATGTCTAAAATTGTTAATCCAAAAATATCCTAATTTGAGTGCTTTAAAAGTTAGCAATCATTTTTTGACATGGCAAGATAAAACAGTAAACTTAGAAATGATTAATGTATATTCCTTTTTAAAAGCTAATAAAAATTTAGTTTCTAATTTAAGTAAAATAACTAGTGAAGACTTTATAAATATATTAAATATTCATCATAAATCTCTTGAACTTCAAAATGACTTAAGTCAAATTAAACTTTTTGAAAATAATTTTTTAATTAAAAATATTCGTCTAATATCTCGCTTTGCCGAAGATGGATTATTAAAAAATTATATCTATATAATAGATGTTGAAGATAAATCATATATTATTTTAAATAATTCTACGGTTGATATAAATAAAATATATGATTATTTAGCTAAGAAAAATTTTGGCAATGTATTAATTAATAACTTGATTAAGGAAATTAATAATGAAGAAGACTTAAAAAAATCCTTATCTATAGATAAATATTTTGCCATGCTTAAAAGTGATAATCTAACTGTAGAAGAGTTAAATAAAATGCAAGAATTAGAAAGTTTATTAAAAGATATGTATTATTACCAAGATTGCCTGCTTTCAAGTAACTATCAATTAGTCGAGTATTATTTTAATACATTAGACCAAATAAATAAAGAGTATTATAAGACTGATAATGAAATAAATGCCTTAAATAGAGTGTATAATAATTTATCAAGATTAAAACTAGAAAGACCATTAGAACTAACTAGAAAAAAATCTCAAAACAGCGGTTTTTTAAATATTGTATTACTCATATTATTAGTTATAATTTTAACAATTAGTTTATGTTGTTGGTTATGGAGGAGCAAATGAAAAAAGTTTTAATTATAATTATTTGTTTATGTTGTCTAACAGCTTGTAAGAAAAATGAAGAAGTAAAAAATGAAATTACAGAAAATAATTCATCATATACTTTAGAATTACAAGGATTAGATAAAATTGAACTTGCCTATGGTGAAAAATATGAAGAACCAGGATTTATTGCCAAAGATAGTGATGGTAATGATATAACTGACCAAGTTATTGTAAATAGTGATATTAAAAAAACACCAGGCGAATATAAAGTAACATATCAAATTACAGATACCGATATTACTAAAACCAGAATTGTTACTGTAAATCCCGTAGAAGTAAGCGAAAATGCCACATATATTCCTGTCTTAATGTACCACTACTTTTATGATGATGAAAATGGTGAGGTTGCAAGTGATGCCAATCATCTAGCTAAGAGTGATTTTATTGCTCAATTAGAATATCTTAAAGAAAATAATTATTACTATCCAACAATGCAAGAATTAAAAGATTATCTTGATGGTAAAATAATGTTGCCTAAAAAAAGTATTATTTTAACAATGGATGATGGCAATGAAAGTAATTACCGAATTGCCTATCCTTTAGCGCTTAAATATGAAATACCAATAGTTTGGTTTGTTGTAACTAGTTGGACAGACCCTAATTTACCATACCAACAAGAAATAATTAATTCTGGATATGTAACTATGGAAAGTCACACGCATGATATGCACAAATCCGGTTGTAGTGGAATGGGGCATGGAGGATATTTTCAATGCGTTGATGATGAAACTGGCCTAAAAGACCTTCAAACTTCTAAAGAAATGCTTAAAACAGCTATTAGTTTAGCTTATCCTTTTGGCGATTACAATGACCACACCAAAGACTTATTAAAAAAAGCTGGATATTCACTAGCTTTCACAACAGAATGGGGAGTAGTAAAAAGAGGAATGGACCCATATCAATTACCACGAATAAGAATCAGTGCTGGCTCCTCACTACAAACATTTATTGATTCTATTTAAAATACAAATTCCGACATATTATGTATATTTTTCCAAAAATTCTCCAAACTATTACTGGAAAGGAGAATTTTTTATGTTAAAAAACTTAAAAATGACTATGTTAGTTATGCTAGTCTTATCAATATTTACTATTTTTAATGTTAATGCTGAATCAAAAACAGTTACCAGTGAAACTGAATTAAAAGAAGCATTACAAAATGAAAGTATTGATGAAATTATTTTAGGAAATGACATTGAAACTACTTCTAAAATCAATGTTTTGCGTCCCGTAACTATTGATGGAAAAAATCATACAATAAAATACGTTGGAACTTTTAAAGGTGGTAAAGATAACACAGTTTGGGATGGTATTTATGTAATCCAAGTTTATAAAACCACTGCGACAATCAAAGATATTAAACTAACTGGTGGTAATGCTGCTTTATTAATTAATGGTTCTAATGTCCGCTTAGAGGGAACTATTGATGTTTCTGGAAATGGTTTTGGTGGAATTGAACTTGGTCGTGGTAGTGGAGTAGAAACAGTACCAGAAGTTGAAATGAATGATGATACAAATTTAGTAAATGATACTGAAACCGCTTCTAAACCATCACTTTGGGTACCAAGTGACACTGAAGAAGCTATAGTAGAATACAATGGAGTAGAACATAAATTTGAAGCTGGTGAAGAATTTTCTTTAACTGTTTTAGAAAATATATTAGACCCAGTAAATCCTGCAACTAGTGATTCTATTACAATAAGTATTATTCTATCATTAATTAGTTTGATGACTATTATCTATGGCTATCAAAAAATTCATAATTAGCAAGTGTTAATCACTTGTTTTTTAAACTGTCAAAAATGTGTCAATTTTTATTAAAAACTTCAGAATAAATTGAACTACTACCTCATTATGCGATATCATTGTAGTAAATAAAATGGAGAGGAAAAGATAAAATGGAAAAAGAAAATAAATCAAATGAAAGTATTAAAAATGTAACCATAGGAATAATTGGAGTCATTGCTTTAGTAATAACAACTGTAGGTATTACTTATGCAGTATGGACATCTAATGCCTCTCAAGTAACTCAAAATGCTATTACTGTTGGTTGTGTTAATGTAACCTTAGCTGATGAAAGTGATGACATAACAATTAGTGAAGCTTATCCTATTAGTGATGGACAAGGAAAACAGCTTAAGCCTTACAAATTTACTGTAAAAAATAATTGTAAGTTTAGTGCAACTTATAAAGTAACCTTAGAAAAGTTAAGTGGTTCAAATTTAGACCCAAAATATGTAAAAGTCTTATTAAGTAATCAAGGGGAAGCAACAACTAATTTAGAAGCCAAAGCATTAATAACTTCGAATTATCCATCATCAGAGCCATATGTTACCGCTGGAGCCACAGCTGGTTTTCAGTTATTAACAAATCAAACATTAGAAGCAAGTGCTACCAAAGCTTATGATTTACGTTTATGGCTTGATACTTCTGCTCCATCATCAATTGGTAATCAAGTATTTAATTCTAAAATTGTTGTTAAAGCTGTCCCAACTAATCAAAAATAAAATATGACTATTACTTCGGTAATAGTTTTTAAATGTCAAAAATATGTCAACTAGACAATATCTTAAAAAAATGTTACAATTAATTCTTCTATAGGAGCTGATAAAAATGGAAGAAACATATGGATTAGTTATTAAAAGAAAAAAAGAGGAAATATATGGTTTTCCAATGCCTTTAAAAGAAATAGACAAACTAACTACTACTTATTCGGAAAATGAATTATTAAAACAAATTGAAGAAGCTAATATTATACCTAATTTAAAAGAAAGTAATCCAGAATTTGCTATTGCAATTAAAAAAAATAATAAATGGTTAGTTGTTAAAAAAACACCAATTATTACTGATTCATTTATAATTAACTATAATCCTCTTGATGTAATAAAAACAAATCCTCTATATTATATGAGTTTTTTATATAGCTCACTAAATTACTATTTGCAAAAAGATTATCCCAAAGAAACATTTAAAAAAGCAATAAACTCCTTAAAAAGTACTTTCCAAGATTTTAGTAATAACTATCAAAATCTAAGCTATGAAGAAAAAAGAATTATCAAGTGTGAATTAGCAAATAAATTTGATATTAAACAAATCCTTATAAATAATGAGACATTAAAACTTACTAAAGAAGAAGAACTAAAATAATCTTTTTCTTTTTTCATATAATTTTATAGGTGATTTAAGTGAATCTTTATCAAACTATGCAAAAATTTTTATTAGATAAAAATTATTATTTAGATATATGGGATACTTATATTCATGTCTATAATTTTATTGATATTGAAACATTAAATGAAAAATTAATTGTTCTAAATATGGAAAATTTTAAATTAGAAATAACAGGTGAAGATTTTCGTGTTTTAAAACTAACTAAAAAAGAAATTTTAATTGAAGGCATCTTAAACAATGTGAGGATAAATAGATGAATTATTTATGGTTAAAAATTAATAAAAAGTATAAAAATCGTCTCTTAATTAAATGTTATAAGAAAAAAATTACAGTATATGATACCAAAGAAGATAATAGTTTTATATATCTTAAAATTAGTAGTGAGGACTATAAAACATTTCAAAAATCAATAATATTTAAATACCAAGTTATTGGAGGGTGTGGTCCTAATAAAATTAAAAGTATTTTAAAAAAATACCATATCTTTTTCTTTTCTCTAATAGTTGTTTTCATTATTTTCTTTTTTCTTACCCATATAATGACTAAAGTAATTGTTATTCATTCTAATAAAGAAATAAGAGAACTAGTTACAAAATCTTTAAAAGAAAAAGGAATTAAAGAAAATAGTTTTAAAAAAAGCTATCAAGAAATTCAAAAAATTAAAGAAGAAATATTAAATCTTTATCCAACTAAACTTGAATGGTTAGAAATAGAAGTAAAAGGAATGAATTATATTGTACGAGTAGAAGAAAGAAAAATAAAAGAAGAAGAAGTAGAAAAAGATAGATGTAATATAATTGCTACCAAAGATGCCATAATAAAAAAAATAATTTATTCAAAAGGAGAAGCTATTGTTGAAGCTAATGATTATGTTAAAAAAGGTGATATTTTAATATCTGGAGTTTTAAAAAAAGATGAAGAAGAAAAAGGAGTAGTATGCGCAAGTGGAAAAGTATTAGGAGAAGTTTGGTATAAAATAACTTTAAATATTCCTAAAGTAAAAGAAATAACAGAACCTACTGGTAAAAAAAGATGGAATTTAAAACTTAGCAATAATACATATAATGATTTAATATTTAAAAGTAGACTAGATAATTATCAAACAGAAGAACACCATTTATTTACTCTATTTGGAAGTACTTTATCTTTTGTAGTCCAAAAAGAAATTACAAAAAAAACAGTTACACTTTCTAATGAAGAATTAAAACAAATTGCCGAAGATGAAATTAAAGATAAACTAAATATTAAAGATGATGAAGATAAAGAAATAATTGATAAAAAAATTTTAACTGAAGAAATTAATGATGATAATTTAACTATGGAGTTTTTTGTGGTCGTCTTAGAAAAAATTAGTCAAAGTATTGAATTTTAAATTTGCCAAAACTAAGAATTAATAGTACAATATAAATTAAGAAACAAAAGAATAGAAGTGGTGATAAAATGGAAATAAAGATTTTAACTGAGACATTAGAAAATATTTGGCCTATGCTTACTATCTTTTTAGTTGTTATAATAGCTATGCGTATTACATCTATCAAAGTTAAAAATGAAAAATTTGTTTTCTATCGTGAATTTATGAATTTAATATTCATTATCTATGCAATGCTTTTATTCCAATTACTTACTGATACAGAGCTAAATACTTCTAGTGGAATTAATTTAGTTCCATTTACCGAAATAATGCGTTATAAAATGGGTACAGATGCCTTTAAATTAAATGTAATTGGCAATATATTAATCTTTTTACCATTTGGTTACTTTGTTTCTAATTATGTAAAAGCCAATAAAATAAGCCATATTTTAATTATAAGTGTCATAACTTCTTTTACTGTTGAGTTTGTTCAGCATTACATCGGAAGAAGTTTTGACATTGATGATATTTTGCTAAATGTTGTTGGTTCTATTTTAGGATTTTTACTTTACATTGCCTTAAATGCTATAGAAAAACATTTACCAAGATTTTTTAGAAGTGAAATGTTTTATAATATAATTTGTATTGTTTTATTTGCAGTATTTATGGTATACTTTACAAGAATTATTGGTTTAGGGTGGTTTTAATGAATTATAGTATTAATAATAATTATGGTTATAATAAAGATTTTAGCTATTTAGATGAGGTTATCCAAGAAACATTAATAAAAGAACATTGTCAAAATGCTGTTTTTTCCATAATTTTTGTTAATGAAGAAGAAATAAAAAAAATTAATAAAATGTATAGAAATATTGATAAAATAACTGATGTTATTAGTTTTGCTTTAGAAGATGGAGAAAGTATTTTAAGCGATTTAAGAGTTTTAGGAGATATTTATATATGTATTCCCAAAATGATTAATCAAGCTATAGAATATAATCATAGCGAAAAAAGAGAATTATCATTCTTAACAGTTCATGGGCTTTTGCATCTTTTAGGCTATGACCATACAAAAAGTGTTGAAGAAGAAAAAATTATGTTTAAAAAGCAAAATGACATATTAGAAAATTTAAACATCATAGAATAGGAAGTGAAATATGAAAAGTGGATTTGTAAGTATAGTTGGAAGACCTAATGTGGGAAAATCAACCTTATTGAATGCTATTTTAAAATATAAAGTAGCTATAACTTCAAATAAGGCTCAAACAACAAGAAATATCATTGAGGGAATCTATAATGAAAAAGATTGTCAAATTGTCTTTGTTGACACTCCTGGTATTCATAAGCCTCAAAATAAACTAGGCAGGATTTTAAACAAAGAATCTTTTACCTTTACTAAAGATGTTGATGTTATTTTATTTGTTATTGATGCTAAAACAGGAATGGGTAAAGGAGATAAATTTATTTTAGAAACACTTACTAAAAGCTCATCACCCGTATTTTTAATCTTAAATAAAATAGATATGACTTCTACTGAAAAATTAATGGCTATGATAAATGAATATCAAACATATTTTCCATTTGCCGAAATCATTCCCACTAGTGCTTTAAAAAGAGATAATATTGAACACTTAATAGAAGTCGTAAAAGGCTATCTCACTGATAATGTCCGTTATTTTAGTGAAGATATGATTACCAGTAATTCTAAAAACTTTATGGTTAGTGAAATAGTTAGAGAAAAATTACTTCACTTAACTGTTGAAGAAGTTCCTCATAGCCTAACTTGCCTAACTACAAGTTTTGAAGAAAAAGCTAAAATTATTAATATCACTGTTGATATAATAGTAGACCGTGATTCAATCAAAAAAATTGTCATAGGAAAACATGGCGAAAGACTAAAAGAAGTAGGAATTTTAGCTAGAAAAGACATGGAAAGCATGTTAGGGAAACAAGTTTATTTAGAACTATATGTCAAAACAATTAAAAATTGGCGAGAAAAAGTTCGTTATTTAAAAGAATTAGGCTTTAATGAATAAAAATTTTAAAAACAATCCATGATAATAATAGAAAGAGGGATAATCATGGATAAAAAAGAAGCTTGGAAGTTATTTAAAGAAACAGGAAAAATTGAATATTATTTAATGTATAAAGGAAAGTTGTGATAGTATGCTAACCAAAGTTGAGGGATTTATTTTAAGTACAGTAGATTATGGCGAATCTTCTTTGGTTTTAAATCTTCTTACAAAAGAATATGGAACAATAGGAATAATGGCTAAAGGAGTAAAAAGTATGAAAAATAAAATGCGTCCTTTAGTTCAAAAATATACCTATGGTTTTTTTTATATTTATTATAAAGAAGACAAATTATCTATCTTAAAAGATGTTGATATAATAAATCCATTAAAAAATATTCACAATGATTTACTAAAAATATCTTATTTAGCCTATATAAGCGATTTAACAAAACAAGTAACTAAAGAAAATAATGATAGAGAAATATATAGTTTGTTTATATCTACCATTTTAAAAATAGAAAATGATTTAAATCCTTTAATTTTAACTAATATCTTAGAAGTAAAATATTTAAAATATTTAGGAGTAGGACTATCATTAGATTGTTGTAGTAAATGTGGAGGAACTAATAATATAGTAACTATTAATGGGGGAGGACTAATTTGTCAAAAATGTTATAATAATGAAGCAATTATCAATAAAAATATAATTAAACTTTTAAGAATGTATAATCATGTAGAAATAAAAAGTATCACCAAACTTAATATTGATAATCAATTAGTAGACCAAATTAATTTATTTCTAAATGACTATTATAATCGATATACAGGAATTTATTTAAAAAGTAAAAATTTTTTAGAAAAAATTAAAAACATCTAAAAAATTAATTCGACAAAATAAGCTAAAATATACCTCTTGTCTAATATCAAAACTAAAATTAAAATAAAGAGCTATAAAAAAAAGAGGTGTATTTTATATGATTAATGAAAATGAAAAAAATGAATATTTGTTAAATGATAAAGTAGTAAAAAAATTATTTACAAGTAGTAAAGTTGGAAATGAACTAATGCTTACGATAACAAGTTTGATAACAGGAATATCCCTAGAAAATTTAAAAAGAGACTTTGAACTCATTCACCCAGATATTGGCGTAAATAAAAATATTATAAATAGTGAAGCAGATGTAGCTTTTGAAAACCAAGAAGGAATATTTTCTTTTGAGTTTAATTATACTCCTTATAGAGGACTAACTGAGAAAAGCATGAGTTATGTATGCCAGTTTTATCTAAGACAAATAAATCATAAAGAAGATTATAAAAAACTAAAGAAAGTATACTCTATTAATGTCAATAATTTTGATTATTTTAAATTAAATAGATTTGTATATATAAGTGAAATGAGGGAAAGAAAAAGTGGATTATCAAGAAATGTTGGAATATATTATATAGATATAAATCTGGACTATTTAAGAAAAATAGGTTATGATAAAGATAACAAAAGTTGTTTAGAGAAAATATTATACATGTTTGTGTGTAATGACCTAGATGAGTTAAAAGAAATATATAAGGGTGATGAGCTAATGAGTAAAGTAATCAAAGAAGCAGAATTAATAGTTAAAGATTTAGATTTATTAATGTATTATGATAAGAAAAAATTAGATGAAGAATGTTCTTATTATAATGGACAAGTTGATGGTTTTAATTCTGGAGTTGAAAAGGGAATTGACATTGGAATACAGCAACTAGCCAAAAAAATGTTAGATAAAAAAATTGATATAGAAACTATTCAAGAAGTCACAGGTTTAAGTGAAAAAGAAATAAAAGAGTTAGATAAAAATGATATAACTACATTTGTAGAAGAAAGAAAAAAAGAATTAAAAAAACAAATAGGAGAAGAAATAACTAAATCTACTACCTTATCTGAAGAAGAAAAAGATTGGTTAAAAGAAAAACATGATTTATAAAAATAGATTTTTTGAAGGAAAATGCTACCAATAATTATTAATGCCAAGTAACTTTTAATTGTCATCTTTCTTTTTTTTTGCTATAATTTTTAAAGAATAGGAAAGTGGGTTAGACATGAAAAAGAGTATTGCAATATTTTCAACTAAAGGTGGAGTAGGGAAAACAGTTTTCACTCTTAATCTAGCAGGAATATATGAAACTTTAGGTAAAAAAGTATTAATTATTGATTATGATTTAACTAATGGTGGAATTGCTTTATCCCTTAATAAAGAATTTAATAAAACAATCCATGATTATGCTTATGACATTTTTGCTAATCAAAAAAAGAGTTTAAAAGAATACACAACTAAATATGATGAATATATTGATTTTATAGCTAGCCCTAAAGACCCTAGATTAGTAAGTCAAATAGATAACTATGCAATTATTTCATTAATAAATGAAGCTAGTCACAATTATGATGTTATACTAATTGATACAAATCATGTTTTAACCGCGTCCAATTTAGTTTTACTTGATGGAGTAGATGAGATTTTGTTTTTAGCAACCAATGACCCAATTGATTTAAAAAATCTTAAAAATCTTTTAGTTATTTTCAAAAATAATCAAAAAACAAACTATAAAATTTTACTAAACGATTCTTATAATCCTTATAAAAATTATTTTTCATTATATGATATTAAAAATATTATTAAAGCTAATATCGATTATACTTTAACTAACAACTTTTTTGTTAAAAATATTGACCAATACATTATGAATGGAGAAATCTTAACTTTACAAAAAGATGCTCCTAAAGTATTTGACAAAGATTATGCTAATCTCCTTAAATTAGCGGTTGATTATATGGAAAAGGATGATAATAATGGCAAATAAAAAATTAATAGAAATATTTGGAATGGATAAAGAAAAGAATAGCAATAAAACTAGTTATACTTTCCCCAAAGAAGAACTCCTAGAAGAATTACGAAAAAAAATAATTAATATCCTTTTAAGTGATAGTAGTAAAAAAATAGATGAAGGAATTAAAGAAGCTACTGAAGGATTAGAACTAACCAACATGGAATTAAACTACTTATCTAATTTAATCGAAAATGAATTACTTGGACAAGGCCCATTATTTTCTGTCCTAAAAGATGAACTAGTTAAAACTATTATGATAAATGGTAAAGATGAAGTCTATATTGAAACTAATAATCAAATTATTAAAGATGATTCAATTAAGTTTATTGATGAATCTCATATTATTAGAACAATTACTAATCTTTTAAAAGAAAGTAACCAAAATCTTAATTTAGATGAAAAAATAATCGATACCAGACTAGATGATGGGACAAGAATTAATGGAATTTTGCCACCCCTAGCTAAAAAAGGCCCAGTCTTTACTATTCATAAGTTTCAAAAAAATATCAATACGATGGAAGATTATGTTAGACTTGGTTCCCTAACAACAGATATGGCTAACTTTTTAGAAGCTACCCTTAAAGCTAAAGCTAACATTTTAATAACGGGACTTACTGGTTCTGGTGCAACATCTATACTAAGAACCTTAGGAAATTCCTTAGATGATGATAAAAGAATAATTACTTTAGAAGAAATTAGTGAATTAAATTTAATTAAGCCTAACTTAGTATCTTTAGAATTACATAACAATCATATCCCCATAAAAGAAATCTTAAAAAAAGTTATCCGAATGAATCCCAATTATCTTTTAGTTAATGATTTATTTGCAAGTGACTTCCTGAGTTTTTTAGAAATAATGAATTTAGGAGTCGATGGTATAGTTGCAACCATGCACGCTAGAGATATCAAAGATGCTTTAAAAAGAATAGAATTAGAGCCATCAATTAAAGGCTTAAATATTCCCCTTAATATTATGCGAGAAAATATTGTCAATGCCCTTAATATTATCATTAATGTTGAAAAAATGAACGACAATAAACAAAAAATTACCTCTATTAGTGAATTAAAATATCTAAATGGAGAAATTAAAATTGAAGAAATATTTTCTTTTCAAAAAAAATCAATTAATCAAAATGAAGAAGTGATAGGAGAATATACTTTTTATCCTAAAAACTGTCAAATTGTCAATATATTTAGAAAAAAAGGTATTCATGATATAGATTATCTATTTAATAATAAAAAATAAAAGGAAGTGATATTGTGCAAACAATTATTATAACTCAAATAATATCTAGTTTTGTTTTAGTTATTTTATTTGTTATTTTAATTAAACAAAAAAGAATTAAAAGTTTTGATGAAAGATTTGCAAATTTTACACTTAAAGAAAATCCTTTAATAAATCCTAAAAGTGATGCTTTAATAACTATTAAAGAAGAAGATTTACACTCTTTTCTAACCGTACTATATAATCATTTAAATAATGGCTTATCAGTTACCTCATCCCTTAAAAAAATGCAAAATGATAATCTTAGTTTTATTGCCGATATTTTATTAGAAAAATTAAATGAAGGCTTAAATATTTCCATGGCTTTTACTTATTTAGCTAAAAAAACAAATTTATCACTTTTATCCGACATCAGTCATTTTTTAACAGTTACAGAAAAAATTAATGGTAAAGAAGAACTAGCTTTAATGACCATTATTCAAAATATTAAAGATAAAATCTATCAAAACAAAGAAAAAGACATTTTAAGAAGCATTATTAAATTTGTTTCCTATATAATTTTATTTATACCTATTTTAACACTAGGAATTATTATTCTAATTAATAATACTTTCTTTTTTCAAATTTTAACTACTTTAAAAGGAATAATTTACTTTATTTTAATAATCTTAATTTATCTTATTTATTTATTAATAGTAAAATTTATATTGGGAGTGAGTAAGTTATGAAGAAAGCCAAAGAAAGATTAAATGCCAAGCAAAATCTTATCCATTTAAAAATTAAAGTAAATACATTTATTTATCTTCGTTTAATGATTATTTTAGTCTTGCTAATTTTTTGTGCATCTCTAAAAAAACCTGGAATTTTTATTTTTATTATATTAGGTTCAATTATTTATTTTGGAAGTGAAGCTATATTCTATGATTATCCTCTTTTTACTAAAAGAAAAAAAGAGTATGATGAGTTTATAGAGTTTCTTTCCTTCTTAAAACTAGAGCCAAATTTAAAAGAAAATGTAATAGACAGTATTATAAATGTCTTAAATGAAGTAAATTATTCTTTCAGCGATACTTTACGGAGTATTGCCCAAAAAAGAAAATATGGCGAAAAAGAAAAAATAGATAATTTTTTTATTAATCAAG
Organism: uncultured Bacilli bacterium; assembly: GCA_947631205.1. GTDB lineage: Bacteria > Bacillota_I > Bacilli_A > RF39 > UBA660 > Ventrenecus. The sequence goes on from CANRKL010000001.1 coordinate 31,030, forward strand.
ATATTAAAAATGGATTAGAACTTATTTTAAGTAATGATTTTCTAAAAAATCCTTATCTTATTGATGAAGTAAGTAATAAAATAAGCCAAAATGAGCTATTAAGAACTAAAAAACAAATGGCTTCTATTCCCATCATTCTATTTATTGTCTCCTTAATATTTACTTTAACTATTAGTTACTTATTTTACTATATTAGTACTATTTTATAATCTAAATTTAAAATAATTAAAAAAATAAAATAAATTAGCAAATTATCTTGACAAGTGCTAATTTTTTAGTATAATTAATTTAGCACTTGAATATAATAGGTGCTAGAGGGAAGTGTTTAGATGAACAATCGACAAGAAAATATTTTAAAAAGTATTGTTGAGTCTTATATCAAAACAGTTAAACCTGTAGGTAGTAAGTCTTTATGTAAGAAACTCAATTGTTCTTCAGCAACTATTAGAAATGAGATGGCTAAACTAGAAGAAGCAGGGCTCTTAGAAAAGAATCATATTTCTTCTGGAAGAATTCCATCCGAAGCTGGATATAAATATTATGTCGAACATCTAATGAAGCCAAAAGAATTAACAGGAGAAGATGTCTTAAAATTACAAACAATATTCCAAAACCATGAACTGCAATTATCAGATGCAATTAATAAATGTGTCGAAATAATTAGTGAGATGACCAATTATACAAGCATTGTTCTAGGGAAAAAATCATATGATAATAAATTACAACAAGTATCAATTATTCCCTTAAAAGATAATAAAATAGTGGCTCTTGTATGTACAGACCATGGAATAGTTGAAAATAAGCAATTTAATCTTCCAAATAACACTAGTATTAATGAAATTGTTAAAACTTGTGAAATAATCAATAAAATGTTAATAGGAACACCAATAACTAAAGTAGCAGAACGACTTGAATATGAAATTAAACCTATTATTGCTGAAAAAATAGAACAATATGAAACAGTCTATAACATATTTTCTAAAACATTTTATGATTTTGCACATCAAATGCATGACAATGTTCATATGAGTGGAAAAAATCTTTTATTAGAAGCTCCAGAATATAATAATTTAGAAGAAGTAAAAGCTATTCTTTCTAAGTTTGATGATGATGACTTTATTAAAAAGATTGAAGCTAGTGACACCGAAGAAGGCGTAAATGTCTATATTGGTGGTGAAAATGATTTTGACCCCAATGTCACAATTATTAAAACAACTTTTCACCGAAATGGCGAAGATGGAACTATTGCTATAATTGGACCTAAAAGAATGGAATATGCTAAAGTTGTAGGTCTCTTATCCTATATTAATGAAGAGTTAAACAAGGAGGAATAAATTAAATGAATGAACAAGAATTACCTAAGAAAAATAATCATAAAAATGACCAAGTACCAGTAAAAGAAAAAAAGAAAAAAGATGGGAAAGTTCATAAATTATTAGAACAAAATGAATTATTACAAAAACAAAACGAAGCTTTGAATGAAAAAGTTTTAAGACTATCTGCCGAAATGCAAAATATGCGTCGTCACTTTGATGAAGATAAAATGCGTTTATTAAAATACGATGGTGAAAAAGTTATTATGGAACTTTTACCAATAATCGATAATTTTGAAAGAGCTTTTATTCAAGATGATAGCAATTTGACTGATGAAGTAAGCAAATTCTTAAGTGGCTTTAAAATGATATATAGTAATTTTCTAGATTTATTAAAAAATTTAGAAGTTAAAGAAATTGAATGTATCGGTAAACCTTTTGATTCGGCCGTTTGCAATGCTGTTTTAGTTGACCATGAAAATGACAAAGAAGATAACATTGTTCTTGACTGTATGCAAAAAGGTTACCTATATAAAGATAAATTAATAAGACCAGCCATGGTTAAAGTAAATAATAAGGAGAGTGATAAATAATGGCAAAAATTATTGGTATCGATTTAGGTACAACAAATAGTTGTGTAGCAATTATGGAAGGAGGAAGTTCAGTTGTCATTCCAAACGATGAGGGAGGAAGAACAACTCCAAGTGTTGTCGCATTTACTAAAGATGGTGAAACACTAGTTGGAGATAGAGCTAAAAGACAAGCTGTAACTAATCCAAAAAATACCATATCTTCTATTAAAAGAAAAATGGGAACTGCTGAAAAAACTAAAGCTGATGGTAAAGATTGGACAGCTGTTGAAATATCAGCTAAGATTTTATCTAAATTAAAAGCTGATGCTGAAAGTTATTTAGGAAGTACTGTAAAAGAAGCAGTTATTACTGTTCCAGCATACTTTAATGATGCCCAAAGACAAGCAACTAAAGACGCTGGTAAAATTGCCGGATTAGACGTTAAAAGAATTATTAATGAACCAACTGCAGCTGCTCTAGCTTATGGATTAGATAAACAAGATAAATTACAAAAAATCTTAGTTTATGACCTAGGTGGTGGAACATTTGACGTATCTATTTTGGAAATAGGTGATGGCGTATATGATGTTAAATCAACTTCTGGAAATAACCATTTAGGTGGTGATGACTTTGACCAAAGAATTATTGATTGGTTAGCTGATAACTTCAAAAAAGAAAATGGTATTGACTTAACTAAAGATTCAATGGCCATGCAAAGATTAAAAGAAGCTGCTGAAAAAGCTAAAAAAGATTTATCTGGTATGAGTAAAACTCAAATTAATTTACCATTTATATCTCAAAGTAGTGATGGACCAGTTCATTTAGATGTCGAAATTACTAAAGCTAAATTTGAAGACTTATGTCGTGATTTATTTGATTCAACACTAGAGCCTGTTCGTAATGCCTTAAAAGATGCTAAATTAAAATCTAGTGATATTGATGAAGTAATCTTAGTTGGTGGTTCAACTCGTATTCCATATATTCAAGAATTAGTTAAAAAAGAATTAGGAAAAGAACCACATAAAGGAGTAAACCCTGATGAAGTAGTAGCAATGGGTGCAGCTATTCAAGGTGGTGTCTTAACTGGTGAAGTAGAAGACCTTGTTTTACTAGATGTTACACCTTTATCACTAGGACTTGAAACATTAGGTGGTGTAATGACTGTCTTAATTCCAAGAAATACCACTATTCCAACAAGTAAAAGTCAAGTATTTAGTACAGCAGCCGATAACCAACCAGCCGTTGATATTCATGTTTTACAAGGTGAAAGACCAATGGCAGCCGATAATAAAACCTTAGGAAACTTCCAACTAGCCAATATTCCACCAGCACCAAGAGGAGTACCACAAATCGAAGTTAAATTTGATATTGACGCAAACGGAATCGTTAATGTTACAGCTAAAGATTTAGGAACAAATAAAGAACAATCTATTACAATTACTTCAAATACTAATCTTTCTGATGAAGAAATAGATAGAATGATGAAGGAAGCTGAAGAAAACAAAGAAAAAGATGAAAAACGTAAAGAAGAAGCTAATGTTCGTAATGATGCTGATAGTATGATTTTTGCTACTGAAAAAGCTCTTAAAGATTTAGGCGATAAAGTAGAAGAAAATGACAAAAAAGAAGCAGAAGAAAAAATTAAAGATTTAAAAGAAGCTATGGAAAAAGATGACATTGATAGTATTAAAAAGAAGACTGAAAACTTAAATGAAATAGCTATGAAACTAGCAACTAAAGTTTACGAAAATGAAGCTAAAAAGAATCAAACTGAAGAGACCTCTTCAAGTGAAGACGCTTCTAATTCTAAAGATGATACCGTAGAAGAAGCTAACTATGAAGAAAAATAAAACTATAGATAAGGTTCTAGGAAACTAGAACTTTTCTATGGTTAATAAATAAATGAAAGGAGTTTACAATGGTTACTTATCAAAACCGCAGTGAAGTACCAGAAAAATACAAATGGGATTTAACAAGTTTTTTCACTGATGAAGAAGATTATCAAAAAAATTTTAAATGTGCTAAAGAAAAAATTCATAACTTAGAGAAATATAAAGGATGTACTAAAAACCCTCAAAAATTATTTGAATTTTTAGAAAGTGAAATTGCAACAATTGCTTTATGTGAAGATTTATATGTTTATTCATTTTTAATAAATGACCAAGAATTAGGAGTATCTAAAAGCATTGAAAGAATGAATGAAGCTAGTAATTTATATGGCACATTAGATGTAACATTAAGTTTCTTTGCTCCAGAGCTATTAAAACTTAGTCAAGATGAATATGAAAAACTATTTAAAGACAATGCTAAATTACTTGAATATAAAGCTTTATTAGATGATATTTATAGAGAAAAAGACCATATATTAAATGAACAAGAAGAAAGTATCATCTCAACTTTAGTAAATTCTATGAACCATTATGAAGAAATATCATCAACAATGCTAAATAAAGAACATAATTATGGAAAAATAAAGATTAATGAAGAAGAAATAACTATCTCTTCTACCAACTATCGTAAATTAATGAAAAACGAAGATAAAAAAATAAGACAAAAAGTCTATAATTCCTATCAAAAAGTATTAAGTAACTATGCTGATACAAGTGCGTCCTTATTAAATTCTTATGTAAATATGTGTCAAAAATTAGCTTTACTTCATCATTATGAAAGCTCTTGGGAAGAAAAATTATTTGATTTAAAATTAAGTAATAAAGTATTTCAAACATTAGTTACAACTGTTGAAAAAAATTTGTCAGTACTACATGACTTTTATAAATTAAAAGCCCAAGTTTTACAAACTAAAAAATTAAAAATGAGCGACTTATTTTTAAACATGACCAATAATTCTAAAGAATACACAATTGAAGATGCCCAAGATATTATCAGAAAATCTTTAAAACCTTTAGGAAGTGATTATTTATCTAAATATGAAAAAATAATTACTAATCATTACATAGATTATTGTCAATATAAAGGTAAATGTAGTGGAGGATATTCTTGTAATACCATGAGACAAGACTCCAGAATTCTTCTAAGCTTTAATGGTGAATTAGATTCAGTCTCTACAATCGCCCATGAAGCAGGACACAATGTTCACAGCCAGTATTTAAAAGAAAATAATCCAATTTATTATGCTAATGCCCCTCACGTTGTCTGTGAAGTTGCCTCTTTAACCAATGAATTTTTATTATCTTATTATATTGAAAAAAATAGTCATAATAAAAATGAACGTTTGAATGGTATTGAAAATATCTTAAATGTTATGATATCTAACCTTTTTGGAGCTGTAAGAGAAGGGGTATTAGAACAACATATGTATGATACAGTAAAAAACGAAAAAACTATTACTAAAGAATACTTAAATAACCTAGCTTTAAAGTCCTTAAAAAAGTATTATGGACCAAGTGTAGTTACAGATAAATATGCTCAAAATAACTGGATTACTAGAAGTCATTATTATATGAATTTCTATCTTTATAGTTATGCTATATGTGTTACAGCCGCTTCTAATTTAGCTTTAGAAATATTTAATGGAAATAAAGAAGTTACTAATAAATATATCGAATTTTTAAAAACTGGTTCTTCTAAAGACCCTATGGAAATATTTAATATTTTAGGTATTAATTTAGAAGATGAAAAATTTTATGAAACAGCAATTAATAATTTTGCTAGTTTAGTAAAGAAATATAAAGAAATATTTGAAGGTGATGAAGATGAATAAAAAAGATTATTATGAAGTATTAGGTGTTAGTAAAGACGCTAGTGAAGATGACATCAAAAGAGCATTTAGAAAACTAGCTAAACAATATCACCCCGATATAAATAAAGAACCTGGTGCCGAAGAAAAATTTAAAGAAATAGGAGAAGCTTATGCGGTATTATCAGACCCTCAAAAAAGAAGTCAATACGACCAATTTGGACATGCGGCATTTGATGGTGGAGCAGGCGGCTTTGGTGGCTTTAATGCCAGTGACATAGATTTAGGTGAAATATTGCGAGCTGCTTTTGGTGATTCTTTTGGTGGCTTTGGCGGATTTTCTGATTTTTTTGGAGGTGGAGGAAGAAGTTCTAACACGCGTGCTAGAAAAGGAAGAGATACCTTACTTAGAGTTGATTTAACCTTTGAAGAAGCTGTCTTTGGAAGCGATAAAGATTTTGATTTAACTTTAAATGAAACCTGTGATAACTGCCATGGTAAAGGAGGATTTGATGAAGTTACTTGTGATTATTGTCACGGTAATGGATATGTAGTAACCGAACAAAGAAGCATATTTGGTGTAATTCAAAGTCAAAGTACTTGTCCTAAATGCCATGGTAAAGGTAAAAGTTTTAAAAATACTTGTAGTGATTGTAATGGAACTGGTAAAGTAAAAAAGAAAAAAACTATTTCTATCCATATTCCAGAAGGAGTTGATAATGGTTATCAATTAAGAATCTCTGGCAAAGGAGAGTCTGGAGTAAATGGTGGCCCTAATGGAGATATTTACTTAGAATGTTATGTTAAACCAAGTAACTTCTATGAAAGAGATGGACAAGATTTATATATTGAGGTCCCTATTACCATTCCCGAAGCTGTTTTAGGATGTAAAAAAGAAATACCAACCATTTATGGTAATGTTATTATGGAAATTAAAGCTGGAACTCAAAATAATACTAAATATAAATTAAAAGGAAAAGGTATAAAAAGTCCTAATTCTCTTAGAAAAGGTGATGAATATGTCATCGTAAAAGTTATCATTCCTAACAAAATAACACGTGACCAAAAGAAATTATTTGAAAGTTTAGCTAAAACTGATTTAGATAATAGTAGTGAATTTAAAGAATTTACTAGAAATTTAAAATAAACTTCTACATAAACCTAGAAGTTTTTCTTATGCCTTAAAAATAATTTAAAAGACTCTAGTCAATATTAGATATTTTTGATAAAATATTTAAAGGAGTTGAATGTTATGTTAAGTAGAACAAAATTAAGAAGTATAGCAATAACTATTCTTTATCAAATAAATATTCAAAAAGAAAATAACCTTTCCTATGATGTTGATGAAATAATTAAAGACAATTTAAAAATTGATAATCAGTTTGTTAAAGAATTAGTTCATGGAGTAATAAATCATGAACAAGAATTAATAGATTTAGCTAATAAATACTTAAGTAATTGGAAAGTTAATCGTATAAATAAAGTTGGAGCAGTTATCTTATTAAGTGCTTTATATGAACTAAAATACATGGATACTCCGTCAATAGTTGTGATAAATGAAGCTGTTAATTTAGCTAAAGAATATAGTGATGAAGAATTAGCTAAAATGATTAATGCAGTCTTAGACCGTTATATAAAAGAATAAAATAAGAAAGTAGGTGATATTAATGATGAATACCAAATATCTATCTATTGCTCAAATAAATAATTATATAAAAGTAATGTTTGATGAAAATATTCATTTAAAAAAAGTTTATTTAAAAGGTGAAATAAGCAATTTTAAAAGACATACAACAGGACATCTTTATTTAACTTTAAAAGATGATAATTCAAGAATAAGTGCAATTATGTTTCGCAGTAGTGCAAGCACCCTAACATTTACTCCACAAGATGGAATGAATGTCTTAGTTGAGGGTAGAATAAGTGTTTATCCTATGGGTGGAACATATCAAATATATATTGATAAAATGGAGCAAGATGGACTAGGTAATCTTTATATAAAATTTGAAGAATTAAAAAGAAAACTCCAAATGGAAGGCTTATTTGCCCAAAGTCATAAAAGACCAATTCCTAAATATCCCAAAAGAATAGGTATTGTAACAGCACCAACCGGAGCAGCTATTAGAGATATATTAAGTACTATAAAAAGAAGATTCCCAGTATGTGAAACCATTTTATTTCCAGCCTTAGTTCAAGGAGTTTCTGCTTCCCCAAGTGTTGCCAAACAAATAGAAGTAGCTAACAAATATGATATTGATTTATTAATTGTTGGTAGGGGCGGTGGTTCTATTGAAGACTTGTGGGCTTTTAATGAAGAAATTGTTGCAAGAGCAATATATAACTCCAGAGTTCCTGTAATAAGTGCAGTTGGTCATGAAGTAGATTTTACAATCGCTGATTATGTTGCGGATTTAAGAGCTCCAACCCCCACAGGAGCTGCTGAAATGGCTGTTCCAACTATTTTAGAAGTTAAAAATGATTTAAAAACCATTGAAATAAAATGTTTAAATGCTATTAACTCTAAAATAGAAAACTTAAAACACAAGTTAAAACAACAAAAAGAAAATTATATCTTAAAAAATCCGACTGTCTTATATGATATAAAAGCTCAAAAATTAATAAATATTGAAGATAGTTTAAATAAAAACATCATGAAAAAACTAGAAACTAGCAAGTTAGCTTTAGAAAAATATCAAACCAATTATTTATTAAACAATCCTCAAAAAATTTTAGAACTTAAAAAAAGCGATTTAGAAAAACTAACAGAATCTCTTTATAATGCTCAGAAATATTACCTAGAAAAAAAAGAAAATAATATCGAAATGATTATCCAAACCCTAAAACTATTAAATCCCTTAAATATTTTAGATAAAGGATACTCATTAGTTAAAAAAGATGATAAAATAATTAAAGATATTGCTGATGTTAAAGAAAATGATAATTTAAATATTATATTAAGTAAAGGAAAATTAAATGTTATAGTAAAGGAGAAGATTTATGAAAAATAGTGAAAAAACATTTGAAAGTGCCCTAGAAGAATTAGAGGTAATAGTTAAAGATTTAGAAAGTGGTAATATTGCTTTAGAAGAAGCTATGAATAAATATACTACAGCTATGAATTTAATTAAATTATGTCAAGATAAATTAGATAAAGCTACTAAAAAAGTAAATAAAATTCTAACTGAAAACAATGAGTTAGTTGATTTTGAAGTAAGTGAGAGTGAAGACAATGGCGAAAGTGCTGGATAAAATTACCCCAAGAGATGTTGATTTTGCTAAATGGTATACAGATGTCATTACTGCTGCTAAATTAGTTAGTTATTCAAATACTAAAGGAAGTATGATAATTTGTCCTAATGGTTATGCTATATGGGAAGAGATTGTCCGTCATTTAGATAAATCTTTTAAAGAAACAAACCATCAAAATGTCCAAATGCCTATGTTTATTCCAGAGTCCCTTTTAAATATCGAAAAAGAACACGTTAAAGGCTTTGCACCCGAAGTTGCCTGGGTTACCCATGGAGGAGAAGAAAAACTAGAAGAAAGACTTTGTGTAAGACCAACAAGTGAAGTTCTTTTCTGTGATCACTTTAAAAATATCATCAAGTCTTATCGGGACTTACCAGTTTTATACAATCAGTGGTGTACGATAGTTCGTTGGGAAAAAACAACCAGACCATTTCTAAGAAGTAGAGAAATCCTTTGGCAAGAAGGACATACTATGCACAAAACAGCCGAAAGTGCCTTAGAAGAAACATTAAAAATGTTAAAAATTTATGAAGATTTTCAAAGAAATATTTTAGCATTACCAGTTATAGTTGGCGAAAAAACTGAAAAAGAAAAATTTGCTGGTGCTATAAAAACTTATACCATTGAAGCTATGATGTATGATGGAGTAGCCCTTCAAAATGGAACTAGTCATTATTTTGGAGATAATTTTGCTAAAGCTTTTGGAATAACTTACTTAGATGAAGATAATACCTACAAAACACCATTTCAAACTAGTTGGGGTTGTACAACCAGAATGATTGGAGCAATTATAATGACCCATGGTGATGATAGAGGTCTTGTATTACCCCCAAATATTGCCCCAACAAAAGTCATTATTATTCCAATAGGAGAAGATGAAAGAATAACAAAGACTGTTAAAGAAATAACTAAAAACATTCAGGGTATTTCCTACCGCGTTGATGATTCTAAAAAAAGTCCTGGATTTAAATTTGCGGAAGCTGAGGTTCTAGGAATTCCTATTCGAATTGAAATAGGCTTAAGAGATTTAGAAAAAGAAGAAGTTACTCTAGTAAGAAGAGATACCTTAGAAAAAATTCCTGTAAGTATTTCTCAAGTAAAAGATAAAATAACTGAGATTCTAACAGTTATACAAAAAGATATGTATAATAAAGCTTTAGAAAGAAGAAATACAATGCTTCATCAAGCTAAAGACTATGAAGAAATGAAAAATATTGCTCAAAACTTACCTGGATTTATTAAAATAAATTGGTGTGGTAATGTTGAATGTGAAGATAAAGTTAAAGATGAATTAAACATTAAAAGCCGTTGTATAATTGATGAAGAAGTTGATGGTCCATGTGCTATATGTGGTAAAAAAGCAACAAAAAAAATATATTTTGGTAAACAATATTAATAACTTTTTATTAATATTGTTTTTATAAAGGAAGTGTCATACGTGAATAAAAGATATAAAAATGCTAAAAAAATTAGCTTCTTAAGCTTACTTGCTAATATTTTTTTATTAATCATTAAATTAGTTGTGGGAGTACTTTCTAATAGTCAATCAATGATTGGGGACGCCTTAAACAGTGGGGGAGACATCTTTTCCTCAATGCTATCTTATGTAGGAAATAAAATTGCTTTAAAACCTCGAGATGACGAACATAATTTAGGTTATGGAAAAGCCGAATACATCTATGCTATTTTAATTGCTGTAGTAATGATTTATATAGCTTTTAAATTATTTATTTCTTCCCTAAAATCATTAATTTGGCCTAATAATTATCTTTTTTCGTGGTACTTAATTTTAGTATGTCTTATAACCATCTTAGTTAAATTAATTCTATTTTTTTACACCAAAAAAGAAGAAGCCAAAAATCACAACATATTACTTAAAGCTGCAATGAATGACCATCGTAACGATATTTTCTTAACCCTATTAAACCTAGTTGCTTGTCTTTTTAGCTATTATAAAATTACTATAATTGATTCTTTAGTTGGAACATTTATAGCTATTTGGATTTTTTATACAGCATATAAAATTTATAAAGAAGCTTATTTTATTTTAATGGACCGTTCAATAGATGAAGAGTCTAAAAAACAAGTCTTAGAAATAATTAAAAAACATCCTGAAGTAATCAAAATTAATCATTTTAATTCCACACCCGTTGGTTATCAATATCAAATTAATTTAACTATCTTTGTTGATGGTAATTTAACCACATTTGCCAGTCACGAAATAGCTAATCAACTAGAAAAAGAAATAGATGAAATAGATAATATTTGTTTAACAGTTATCCATGTAAATCCCATATAAAAACCCCATAATAGGGATTTTTTTAATTTAATAATTCATCGCCTTTACTTAACATACTACTTATAAAAATAGCATATCCTGAAAGAGGATTATCGACAATTACATGAGTAACTGCTCCAATAATTTTATTATTTTGAACGATAGGTGAACCACTCATTCCCTGAATAATTCCCCCTGATTGTTTAATTAAATCATTATCTATTATTTCAAAAGTCATATTTTTAGTATCATTATAATCTTGAATTGAAGTAATTTTTATATCAAATTCTTGTTTATCTTGCCCTTTTAAAACCGTATATATTTTCGCATCTCCAATTTTTATTTCATCATTACTAGCAACTTCTATTTTATTTCCACTTATATCATCTTCCCACTTTCCATAAATACCTTTTGAAGTATTTTCTACAATATTACCATATACATGATTATAGTTAAAGAAAGCATTTTTTTCACCAGCTTCACCAGTAACACTTTTCTTAATACTAGTAACAGTACTTTCATATATCTTACCTGTTTTAACTTCTACCATTTTAGTAGATTTACTCTCTAAAATCTCATGTCCTAAAGCCCCATAAATTTTCGTTTCTGGGTCAATATAAGTAAGAGTTCCAATTCCATTTATATTATCTTTAACATATAAACCTGTCTTATATATTCCATCAACTTGCTCAAGTTCCATAGCAATATCTATTTCTTCATTATTTCTCTTAACTGTTAAATTAACATTTTTATCAAGATTTTTTTCAATTTCCTTAGTTAAATCATCTATCGTATTTACAGTAAAACCATTAACTTTAATAATTTCATCACCAATCTTTATTTCAGGATTTCCCTTTAAAGTTTTCCCATTAACATTATAAAATCCAATAACTAATATACCATTAGTATCAATATGAATTCCAATATTCTCGCCACCTAAAATAACTTCATTTGAATAAGCTAAAACATTAATAGGTAACAATAGAATAAATAATATCAATAACTTTTTCATGACTAAATCACCTTACCTAATAATAGTATGGATAAAATAGCAAAAAAAAAGATGGTAATTTACGGTAAATTAAGATATTGCATAAGCCACAATACTTGCCACAATTCCACCAACCATTATAATTAATGTTACCCAAGTAACAGCCAGTCTAACTTTTTTATTCATAGTCTTTCCTCCAACAAATAATTTATCATATTTTAAAGTAAAAGTAAATATAATTAAATGGGTGAATACAGTGAATACACTAAAAAATTATATTAAAAAACGTAGTAACATCTATTTATTTCTAAGTATTATTTTAATAATAGGCTTTATTTTAGGAATTATTTTAGGTTCATTTAACTCTCAAAATATGCAAAGTAGTTTAATATCTTTTAGTAATAATCTAAAAGGACCCAATATATCTATTTTCTTCATTAATTTTGGCATAATTACTTTTTTAATCATCTTATCTTTATTTATTATAAGTATTCCTATCTTTGTAATTTATACCTTTTATAAAGGCTTAGAAATAGGCTTTATAGTCTCTTTATTTATGTTTACCTTTAATTTTAAAGGCTTAATATTTATCATAATATATGCCATATTATTTAATTTAAGTGAAATAATTCTTTTATTTTTACTATTTCCTAAATGTTTAGAAATGACAAGATTAACTATTGGTAAATTAATATATCATCATGAAAATGAATTAAAAATATTAAAACTTTTAAAAAATAGCTTAACACTTATTGTACTCATTAATATTTATAATTTATTTATGTGTTTATGTGGAAGTCCAATTTTAAACATTTTTCATTTTCTTCTTAACTAATATTTGATATAATATCATCAATTAGGAGTTGATGTTATGGCTAAAAAAGTAATTGTAGGGATGAGTGGGGGAGTAGATTCAGCAGTAAGTGCTGCCATATTAAAAGAACAAGGATACATTGTTGAAGGACTTTTCATGCGCAACTGGGATGCACTTCTAAATAATGATACCCTAGGTAATCCCACTTTAAATAATGATATATGTCCTCAAGAACAAGATTATAATGACGCTTTAAAGACTTGTGAAATATTAGGTATTCCCTTACACCGTGTTTTATTTATTAAAGAATATTGGGATAATGTTTTTACTTATTTTTTAAAAGAATTAGAGAAGGGTAGAACCCCTAATCCAGATGTTTTATGTAATAAATATATAAAATTTGATGTTTTTAAAAAAGAAGCAATTAAATTAGGAGCTGACTATATTGCAACAGGACATTATGCCCGAATAGAAGGTTCAAAACTATTAAGAGGAGTAGATTTAAATAAAGACCAAACTTATTTTCTAGCTCAAGTCACTCCCAATCAACTATCTAATGTGTTATTTCCAGTCGGTAATATGACTAAAGAAGAAGTTCGCAAAAAAGCTCAAGAATTAGGCTTAAATGTTGCGAATAAAAAAGATTCTACAGGTATATGTTTTATTGGTGAGAGAAACTATCAAAAATTTATTAAAAACTATCTTAAACCAAATCCTGGAGATATCATAGATGTTAAAACTAAAAAAGTAATTGGTAAGCATACTGGCCTTATGAATTACACCATTGGCCAAAGAAGAAACGTTGGCATTTCTGGTTATGAAGAACGTCATTATGTATGTGGTAAAGATGTTAAAAATAATATATTATATGTTTCTTTTGATGAAAATAATGAATATTTAATGAGCAATTCTTGTTTAATAGAAGATGTCAATTTTATTAGTAGTACTAAACCAACTTTTTGCACCGCTAAGTTTCGTTATCGTAGTGAAGATGTCCCTGTTGAATTAAACTACTTAGAAAATAATGAAATATTAGTTAAATATCCGGGAGGATTTAAAGCAGTTACCCCTGGACAATTTTGTGTCCTTTATTTAGGAGAAGAATGCCTTGGCAGTGGCGTAATAAAAAAAGTATACAAAGATAATAAAGAATTGTGGTATTTAAAATGAAAAATTTTTACAGTCAAAAACAAATTAAACAGTTTTTATTAAAAATAAAAGATGAATTTGTTAAAAAGAACCATCTAAATGTCGTCTTATCTTTTAAAGATATTAATAATGGAGTATATGCTGAAACAGAGCTTTATATTAATGATGAAGAACAAAAAATCTTAAGTGTAATTAATTATAATTTAAAAGCTATTTATTTTCCAACCAAAGAACAGTATATATATGAACTATTAGTTACTTTATATCATGAATTATATCATTGCTTAATAAATGAACAATATTATAATCAAGATAATTTTAGCATTACAGCTTTTCAAAAATATTTGCTTGATTTATCTGATATAGATGATTATCAAGGATTTTATGACGCAAACTACGACCTTATAAAAGAAGAGTGGAAAGCTCAAATTTATAGTATGTACATGGCTTATTTTTATTTAAAAAATAATATTCCTAATTTTTCTTTTTCTAAAATCAAATATATAAAAAAAGAATTTACAAACTGTCAAAATCATTTAAAAGAATGCAACTACTTATGGGAAAACAACTCTTTATATGATACATCTACTATGTATGCTAAATTATTAACTAAAATTGATATTGAGTCATCTAGTAAATGTTTAAATTTATCTAAAATTATTAATGTTGAAAAACAAAAAATAAAAACATTAGAAGAAATTGAAAATGACTATCAATCTTATCTTTTAAAATATGCTTCTAATAGTAAAAAAATTAAAGTAATTAATAAATATTATAATTACATAAAAAATATCATTTATTTATATGAAAAAAAGGAATTTAACCCAGTTCTTAAAAGGTAATTATAAAATAAATAAAATCTTATACTTGACAGTAAAGTGTTAAGTGACTTATAATTATAATGTAAATTAAAGGAGAGTAGGGTTCTTTATGAAAAAATTAAATGAACTATTACAAGAACTAGGAATATCCAAAGTTCGTTTAGCCAAATATTTAGGAGTATCTAGACAAATGGTCTATAACTATTTAGATTTAGATGACATCAATAAATGGCCCAAAGAAAAAAAATTATTATTATTACAATTATTAGATATTGAAGATGGCGATGAATCTACTATCAATAATATTGCCATTACAACTGATTATTTAATGAATATTGAAAATCGTTTAAATCAAACAATTAAAACTGGTAATACAAGTGATACATATTTAGATTTTAAAAATCTTGATAAAGAATCACAAACATTATTAACTAGTATAATTAATATAATAAAAGAAAAGTTGACTGATGAACGTCATCATGAAGAAAATCTATATACATTTACTTATTTAAATAATTTATTACAATCATTAGATAATGTTCCAGAAATAAAATATATTTTTGGTTATATGTCTAAAACAACTGGATTTACTAAAGTTAATGAATTTAAATTTAATGAAGATAAGCAATATATTTTTGAAGGCATTTTATTTACCGCTTTGACTTTATATAATAATGGGGGAGCCTCAAGAAGTCGTTTAACTGAGTCACATCGTCGTTGGGAACAAGAAATAGAGCAGAAGAATGAAGATAAACTTAGTCGAACAGAGCAACTTAATACTTTAAAAATTCAAGCTTTAAAAGAATTAGGATATAATAAAATGACTACAGAAAATGCTGAAGAATTATTAGAAAAAATAGCTGAGATAGAATCTCGAAAAGTATAAGCAAAGTAGGGGAGCAACTCCCCTATTTTCATTTTTAAAAAATCATTATCAAATATTTTGCTTTATAACATTATCTCCTATATTTAAATAATTGCATTTATAATATACTATATATATAAAATATAATTTGCATTCAAATATAATAATTATTAAAAACATATCATTCAATTTAATTTAATTTTAACTAATTTTTATTATCACTTAATTTTTGATATTTTTAATTTGCATTATAATTATCTTATATGGATAATTCCTTTATTGATGGTAATTTTTTATTAAATATAAATTTGAAATGAGATGGATAATTAATCATCTTTAATTATTTCGATGCAAATTATCAAAGAGTAAAATAACTACAAAATATCTAATAAATACAATAAATAAAAAAATATTTGAATTTTAATAATTTAATAAATTTATATATAACTAACTATAACTATATATAATAGATAATAATTCTATTAATTCAATATAATCTATTATTGATATTTTCTTATATTTTTTAATCTATTTATATTATTATTTATCAATTACATAATATATATTATGTTAACCGCGATATTTTATTAGAATACAAAATGATTAATTAATAAGATTAATATACCTACTCCAATTCCTATTAAAAGCCAATTATCTTCATGATATTCTTTAGCTTTTGGTAATATCTCATGAATAGCTAATGTTATCATAATTCCAGCTACAAAAATTAAAATCATTCCAATCATGGCTTCAGTTATGAATTTTCTTAATAAAATAAAAGCTAAAACAGCTCCTAAAGGTTCAGCTAATCCCGATAAAAATGTTTTTTTAATTGCCTCTTTCTTCTTCCCTGTTGCATAATAAATGGGCACAGCAATACTTATCCCCTCAGGAATATTATGAAGCATAATAGCTAAACTTAATTTGAGTCCTAAATAAATATTTTGATAACTACTTAAAAAAGTAACAATTCCCTCAGGAAAATTATGGAGCATTAAAGCAAGCATAGACAAAACCCCTACCCTATACAAGTCATTATTATAAGATGTAATTTTTTTATTAAGATAATAAATAAGAATTACACCTAAACAAAAAATAAAAATAGAAATTAGAAAACCTTTAAAAAGCTTAAATTCAGTAAGAATAGCATAAGAGGCTTCTGGGATTAATTCACTAACTGAAATACCAATCATAATAGTTAAAGAAAAAGCCAAAGAAAAAACAATAAATTTATTAATGTTTTCTCTTTGCCATTTAAAAAATATTACTAAAGAACCTAAAACAGTTGATAGACCAGCGATAGAAGATATTAATAATGGAATTAAAAAGTGCATATTATCACCCATTAAAAATATATTCTAAATAATTTTTTTTAGAACAAATTATTATTTTTTTCTCTTTAATGTTTGCTTGCGTTCTAAATAATAATCTTCACTTATAACTTTTAATTTTAATAAATCATCTAAAGATAAATCATAAATACTATCCATATCATATGATTCTAATACTTTTTCACTACCATATTTTTTTACTAATTCCCCAACTTCTTCATTATCATAAGGCTTATTATATCCCCTACTCAAATAACGTGCTTTTTCTTCTTCATCAAAAATAAATGGATTATCATCACTTATTTTTTCCGGCATAAAATATTTTTCTTCTCCATGTAAATTTAATCTATTCATATCTAAATTAAATGAAGATAAATACTCGACAATAAAACCCCTTAGTTTCATATAAGATTCTAATATATGAATAGCTCTATCTAACCAAAAATTATAATCACTACCATACATCTTTAATAAATGTTCTTTAACTTTAGAATCAACTACTGAATTATATCTTGTTACATAATTTTTAACATCTTCATTGCACAAAATATCACTAGTAACTTCATCAATAAATCTTTTAAATTTTGAACTTCTGTTTATTCTAATATCTTTTTCATGATTTTCTACTTTAGCTAATCTTTCCTGCATAATATTTTGTAAATATATAATAAAATTAGGATTAAAATCTTTTGAAGGCTTAAATAATCCATTATAAAATTTATTTTCATAAGTTCCTTTTATCTTATTATATTTAGAACGAACTACATATATATTTTTTTGAGTTAAATCAATATTACTATTTTCTTTAATCATCTTAACAAATTCATCTTTAGTATAAGAAATTGTTTCTAAATCAATTGCTGTAATATCTTTAAATCCTAAGTCATACCCCGGAACAAAACTAAATAAATAAGAATCATCTAAATACATTAAATAATAATTATATGTTTGCATTAATATCACCTGAATAGTATTTTACTAAAAATACCAAACATTGGCAACCAATTTTTAAGTATGTAATTTAATTTATTACTCATAATACTACTGGGAGGTAAAAGAAATGAAAAAGAATAATCAAAATCGTTCTAACAACTCTAGTAGAAACAACAACCAAAGAAATAACAACAACAATAGAAACAATTCTAGTAGAAAAGAAGAACAAAAAGAAAACAATAATCGTTAATTAAATGACAATATTTAAGAGGAAAATGATTTATTTTTCCTCCTTTTTTTGGGCTCTAGGATGGGTATTTAAATATTCATCATGTGTGTGTTCACTAGATAAATGAGTATAAATTTGAGTTGTTGCAATATCACTATGACCTAGTAATTCTTGAATAATTCGTAAATCTGCACCATTTTGTAATAAATGAGTAGCAAAAGAATGTCTTAAAGTGTGAGGTGAGATATTTTTCTTGATTGAAGCTTTTTGACACAAAGATTTAAGAATTTTAAAAAAACCTTGTCTTGTAATAACTAACCCTCGATTATTCAAAAAAATATTATCCGTATTCTTACCTTTTTTTATTAATAATGGACGATACTTATCCATATATAAACTTAAATATTTCTTACTTGTTTCATTTATTGGAACTATTCTTTCTTTAGACCCCTTCCCTAAAATTCTTATTGAATCATTTTTAAAATCAATATTATTAAATTTTAAATTAATTAACTCACTAACCCGAAGACCGCTTCCATACATTAATTCTAACATAGCCTTTGTCCTAAAATCATAAGGTGTATTTAAAGGAATATTAAGAAGCCTATCAGTTTCTTCATAAGTTAAAACTTCAGGTAATTTTTTATTAACTTTTGGTAATAAAATATTCTCACAAGGATTTTTAGTAATATAATCTTCTTTTAAACAAAAATGATAAAAACTATTAATTACTGTTAAATAATGTGACCTAGTATTAGATGTTAGTTCTAAGTTATCTAAATTTTCTAAAAATTTTTTAATATCATCTTCTCTTAATTCTAATAAGTTTTTTTTAGAAAAGTAGCTCTCAAAAACATCTAATTCTTTAGCATAAGAAATTAAAGTATTTTCACTTAGTTTTTTAGCATATTTTAAGTATTCTATATATTCAGTTACTTTACTATTCACTACTATCACCATAAATTTAGTATATATTTTATTTCTTTATTTGTCAAACAATTGGGCTTTTGGTATACTTATATAAGGTGATGTCTATGGAGAACTTAGCAAGTATTATGCGACCAGAAAAATTAGAAGATATAATAGGTCAAAAACACTTAATTGGTAAAGATAAAGTATTATATAACTTAGTTAAAAATGGTAAATTATTTTCCATGATTTTATATGGCAAACCAGGAATTGGTAAAACATCCATTGCTCATGTATTAGTTAATAGCCTAAATTTAAAATATCGTATGTTAAATGCTGTAATAAATAAAAAAGAAGATTTTATAATTGCCATTGAAGAAGCTAAACTAAATGATGGAATGATTTTAGTAGTCGATGAAATACACCGAATGAATAAAGATAAACAAGACATCTTACTTCCCTATTTAGAAAGTGGACTTATTACTTTAATTGGCCTTACTACATCTAATCCTTATCACTCTATTAATCCAGCTATTAGAAGTCGTGTTCAATTATTTGAATTAAAAGAGTTAACCAAAGATGATATCTTAGAAGGTCTTAAAAAAGCTTCTACTTACCTAAAAGATATAAATATTGATGATGAAGCCTTAAATTATATAATTAATTCAAGCTCTGGAGACTTAAGAAGCGCTATATCGTTATTAGAAGTTGCCTATTATGGTTCAAATAGCCATCATATCACTAAAGATTTATTAATAACTATGGGGGCTAAACCAATATTTTTCCATGATAAAAATGCTGATGGTTATTATGATGTTTTATCAGCATTTCAAAAATCAATTCGTGGAAGTGATGTTGATGCTTCTCTTCATTATTTAGCTAGATTAATTGAAGCTGGTGATTTAGATAGTATCTATAGAAGAATGAGTGTAATTGCATATGAAGATATTGGCCTTGCTAATCCAAGTATTGGACCCAAAGTCGCCGCGGCAATTGCAGCTGCTAACTTAGTTGGCCTTCCTGAAGCCAGAATTCCCCTAGGAACTATAGTAACAGAAATGGCCTTATCTCCCAAATCTAATTCAGCTCACCTAGCCTTAGATGAAGCCTTAAATGATATTCATAAAGGATTTACCGGAAATGTTCCCAATCATATTAAAACAACTTCACAAGACTACCTATATCCTCATAATTATCCTAATAGTTATGTCAAACAAGAATACTTACCTAAAGAGCTTAAAGGGAAAAAATACTATCAACCTAAAAGAAATAAATACGAAGACAATTTAAATAAATTACATCAAGAAATGAAAGGAGAAAAATAATATGCAATTTGCTTTAATTGGCTGTGGTGTATACAGTTTAGGAATATCTAAAATCATAAAAGATAATATTAAAATTAAAATGTGGGTTCATGATGAGACAATAATCCCTAGTTTACCTAAAGAATCAAATATAACCTATAGTAATAATCTTGATGAAATAAAAAATGATGTATCAGCGATATTTATTTTAGTATCATCAAATTTTTATAAAGACATAATTAATAATTTAAAAGATAATCTAAATCATGATATTCCCATTTATATAGGAACCAAAGGAATGATTAACGATGAAACTCTAATTAATTACACTAAAAAAATTATTCCTAATCCCCTATTCTTTTTTGCAGGACCTACATTTGCTAATGATTTAATGAAAAATACCCCAGCTTCATTTACATTATCTAGTAAAGATAATAATTTATTTAATAATATAACTCTTAATAATATATTAATAGATTATGCCACTAGCGAAGTTTTATTAGAGCTATCAAGTATCTATAAAAACATAATAGCGATTGGTTCTGGTATGATTATGGGCTTAACAAACTCATACTCTACCCTCTTAACTTATTTAACTAAAGCTTATCAAGAATTTGTTATTATAGATAAAACAGCCAATTACTTTAGTTATGGAACATTAGGAGACTATTTTTTAACAACAACTTCATCTTCATCAAGAAATTATAACTATGGTAAATTACTCATTGAAAATAATGTTAATGATTATTTATTAAAAAATACTGTAGAGGGTTACAATATGTTACCTAACTTTTATAAATATCTTCAAAATAATTCATATAATATAACCATAATTAATATTATATATCAGATAATTTATGAAAATAAAGACCCAAAAACAATACTTGAATATTTAAAAAGAACGGAATAATCCGTTATTTTTTCTTTTTAGGATATGGAGCTCTCTCATCAGTTCTTCCTACCAAATAATCAATACTAACATTATAAAAATCAGCTAAAATATTTAATTTTTCAATACTAATTAAATTTATTCCCATTTCACATCGTGAATATTGAGCTTGAGAAATCTTTAATAATTTAGCTATTTCACTTTGTTTAATATCCCTATCTTCCCTTATTTCTTTTAATCTTTCAATATTCATAGATACCTACTCTTTCTATAAATATTCTAGCTTATATGCAAGTTACGTATTGACATATATGCGTAATGCGTATAAAATAAATTAGAAGATAGGTGAAAATATGAAAAGTAAAAGAAATATAATAATTGTTTTAGTCTTAAGTTTAATAAGCATAATTACAATAGGAATAAGTTATGCCTTTTGGCAAGTGACAAAAACTCAGATAGAAGAAAATGTTATAACAACAGGGTGTGTTGATGTAAAAATAGAAAATGAATTAAATCAAATAAATTTAGGAGAAGCCTATCCTATAGAAGACAGTGATGGATTAGAATTAAAACCATTTACATTTACCATTACTAATAAATGTAATGTATATACTGATTATGAGATAGGATTAGAAATGTTAAGTAA
The DNA here is from genome assembly GCA_947631205.1 of uncultured Bacilli bacterium. Lineage (GTDB taxonomy): Bacteria > Bacillota_I > Bacilli_A > RF39 > UBA660 > Ventrenecus. The sequence goes on from CANRKL010000001.1 coordinate 53,020, forward strand.
TACAAATTTAGAAAGTAAATATGTTAAAGTATTAATAAATCAAGTGGGTATAAAAAAGTCACCTAAATTACTCAGTAATTACGAAAATGAAAGTAAAACCATAATAGATGGAGCTAAAGAAGGAAGAATACTCTTAAAAGGAAAATTAGACCCAACAACAGATGATAATAAACCTAGTAAAAAAGATTATGAATTAAGATTATGGTTAGATAATGATTCCCCAAAGTCAATAATGAATCAAACATTTACAAGTAAGATAGTAATTAATGGAAGTCAAGGAAGTGAACCAAAACCATCATATGAAATATGTAATCAAAATGAAGAAAGCGCGTCTTGCACAATTGCAAAACTAGCAGATGAAGATACAACTAATTTAATTTATGATGATACAGATGACAAAAATTTAAGATATATAGGAAAAGAAGTAAATAATTATATTGATATAGGAGATAGAGATTCTGATAATAAACCAATCTTATGGCAAATTATCGGAATTATGAATAATGTATTAGTAGTCGATGATGAGAATAATGAACATCAAGAAAGTTTAGTAAAAATAATTAGAGCAGAAGATATAGGAATATTAAGCTGGGACACTTCAGCAAATGAAGTAAACGATGGACGTGGTGTAAATGAGTGGAGCGAGGCTGATATAATGTCCAACTTAAATAATGGAGCATACTGGAACAAGAAAAGTGGACAATGTTACAATGGTTACAACGATGCTAAAGTAACATGTGATTTTAGTAGTACAGGACTAACTCCTACCGTCAAAGAAAATATTGCTAAAGTAAGATGGAATACTGGGACTTTTGAATCATACGATACATCAGAGTGGTTAGCAAATGCGACATACAAAGCCGAACGAAGTGAAAATATTGGAAAAATATGTAACGGTGGAAACGATTGTAACGATAAAGTAGAAAGGCATACAACCTGGGATGGTTATATAGGACTTATGTATCCATCTGATTATATGTATGCCGTTGGAGGTGATGTCCGAAATAATTGTTTAACAACAAGTATGGCCAACTGGAATAATAGCAATCCCAATTGTAAAGGTAATGATTGGTTATATATTTCTGAAAAAATACTATGGACCATGACTCCTGTTCCTAATTCATCATATGCTTATTATGTGTTCTTTGTCATGCCAGAAGGGCATGTGCTAAGTGGTAGTGCTCTTGCTGCCCGTGGTATTCGTCCAACCGCCTATTTAAAAGAAAATCTTAAAATTGCCGATAATCCTAATCCAGACAAAACATATGGTTCTAAAGAAAATCCATTTCAACTAAAAAACAATTAATAGCAAAAATTTATTCTATTAATTGTTTTTTATAATATCCTCTATAACATACTTAGCTAAAAGAGCGCCTGCCATCATTGGAACATAGCAAATAGTTCCAAGTCCTTTATTTTTAATTGGTACTTCCCTACTCCATACAACTTTAGTATTTAAGTATTTCTTAGGTAAAGAAGTTCTAATTTTTTTAGCTAAAGGGTCATTAGATGTTTTTTCAAGAGAAGTTGTAGTAAGTTCTAAAGGATTTAATCTATTAGCAGTTCCCATACAAGATATTAATTTTATTTTATTATCTTTAGCATATTTAATTAAGGCAATCTTTGTTTTAGTATCATCACAGGCATCTATAACATAATCATAACCACCAACTACCTCATTTATATTATCTTCATTTAAGGCTATTTTTAAAGCCTTTATTTTACAGTTAGGATTAATTAATAAAGCTCTATTTTTAGCTTCTATTACCTTTTCTTTATTTAAATTACTAGAATTTGCTAAAATCTGTCTATTAATATTTGTTAATTCAAAATTATCTTTATCAATAACTGTAATATTTATAAATCCACTTCTTACTAATACTTCTAAAGTATAACCACCAACTCCCCCTAAGCCAATTAATAATACATTTACTTTAGCTATTTTATCTAAGTTTTCATGCAATAATAATTCTAATCTATCAAACATTTAAATCACTCCATTAAAAAATCCAAAAAGTAAGTGTGATAAAATCCCGCTAATTGCAGGTGGGCATCTCATCTATACTTTAGGATTCTAATTCACTTAATGGATTAGCCTTCTACACCATATAGAGTTCTGACTCCCAAGTATCACCACAGTCGGTTTTATGCTAAACTTACTCTTTGGTAATTTAATTGTATCAAAGAATTTCTAATAAAACAATACCAATTTTCTAAAAATCGCTACCAATAAATCTTGGAGGTGGTGGATTGTCAACAGCTGGAGTATTTATATTTTCTGTTTCTAATGTATCTAAAGTATTTCCATCGGCTTTAGGTTCTGTTTGACTTACTTGATTATTACTAGGGCTAGCAAAAGGATTAAAGAAACTATTTGAAGGATTATTTACCACTTCTTGTTCACTTATATTAGGTATTTCCATTGGATTTATATTAGAAACTATATTTTCATTATTATTCCCACCTACTTCGCTAGGAATATTGTTTGAAGCATTAAGATTATTAGAAACATCTAAATTATTATTAAAGAATGAATTATTTTGTATGTTATCTTGACTATTAATATTATCAGGACTATTTAAATCATTATTATCTATATTATTATCACTTGCTACTTGCCCATCATTATAATTTATATCTTTATTCCAACAATTTTTAACATTACAGTTAGAAGAATATGGTGGTGGATTAGGCATATCCATGCGAATAATCATTGGTATTTTAAAAGCCCCACCAAAGCCTACACAACTACCAGGTTGTAATGTTTTCTGCTTTTCAATAACATCAGCTGAAATATTCGGTAACATCTCTTCAATATATTTTAAATCTTTAGGATGGGTCATTTTAAATATTAAGAAGTTAGATACTTGAGCAATTACTGTATCACTAATTTCAACTGGTCTTTGAGAGATTATCCCAAGTAAAGTCCCATATTTTCGACCTTCTTTAGCTATTCTATCAAAAATATTATATCCTAATAAAAATGTATCGTTGTCATTTTGAATATAACGATGGGCTTCTTCTAATACTAAATGACATGGCATACTTGCTCTATCTTTTAATGACTTAGTATAATCAAAAATAATTCTTGCGATAATTTTAACAATTACTTTTGCATAAACATCATCAACATCTTCAAGATTTATATTAATTATTTGAGCTTTTTTTCCATTATACATAATTAAATTTTGAATAAACTCCGAAGGTGTTGTATATCCTTTATTTGTAAAATAACTTCCTACTTTAGTATTTAAAATAGAACTTATTCTAACTTTAAGAATAATTGCATCATCATATACTTTACTATTATTTTGGAATCCCTCACTTATAAGAGTAAACTCTAAAGCTTTAGAAAAATCTAATATAGAATATGAATAAACTTCTGGTTCTTGCATACTTTCTAATTCTTCATCAATATGTTTTAAGATATAATCAGTTATTAAAACGGATTCTCCAAAATTACCATTAGAATCTATTTCAAAACATTCAGAAAAACTTCTAGAATATCCAAGACCCGCAATACGAGAATCAAAATTAAAATCTTTAGTATGACAAGTTTCAATTATCGTAAATATTTCATTTTTTTTATGAGCTGTTGTTTGGTTACTAAATAAAATAGCTATTAGGGCTTTGGCAATTAAATGGTTCTTATAACGTTCACTTTCTTCAGTATTTTGACTAAATATTTTAGCAAGTCTAATAGTTCTTTCAATAATTGGTAATTGACTATGATTACTTGCCTGTAATAATAAAGCCATATCATCTAATTTTAATAGGCAAACAGGTATTTCAAGTGGTACATCACTTTCTTCTTGGACATTTGAAGTTATAAATTTATATTGATAATTTGGATTATATTGATTAATACTTTGAAAAGCATTTTTATATTCTCCATAAGCATCAAATAAGAAAAAATTAGCATTTAGTAAACTAGTTTTATCACTACCAAAAACATTTTGAATTATTCTTGATACTCCATGCGTTTTACCAGAACCAGAGTTTCCACAAATAAAGAAATGATTAGAAAAAAAGTCATTTATAAATGGATAAACTATATGGTCTTTATATATAGCGCTTGTTCCTAATTTAAAAGTTGATTCATTATCATCACCAATTAATAATCCTAACTCTTCATCATTAATAATTCTTATTTCGCTAGTAAGAAGTGGTTTTCTAATAACACCATTAACATATCTACCATTAACATATTCCCCTAAAAAATTAATTTTAATAGTTTCCGGATTTATTTCTGATATTTCTCCTAATATTCTTTGATTTGGAGCTTCAAAAACAACGTGCATATTCATTAAATCAGTTGTCTCATCAGCTCTTAAAGTGTTTTCTATATGCGCAGCCGCTTCACTAATATACTTAATTTTTCCAAACATTTTAATCACCTATCTATTCTCTAAAATAAATTATATCATACTATTTCCAATTTTTATAATACTTTTAAAAATGAATGTCAATTCTTTGAATATATTTACTTTTTATTAATATACTTTACTAAGGTGATTAAAAATGATATTAAAAATCAACAATAAAAAAATTAATATTAAAGAAGTAAGTACCTTTTATTGTAAGATATTTGGAACAAAAATTAAAAATGATAATGGTTATTTAGTTAAAAATTGTCAAAAAATTCATACTTATTTTAACAAAACAGAAGTTGATATTATTGGTTTAAATGATGAAAATCAAGTTATTTATATCTATCGTATGGCTCCTAAAAATAAAGTTATTAAAATAAATCATGATGATAAAAAAACTCATATTTTAGTTTTACCAAAAAATATGAGTAAGAAAATCTATATTGGTTCTGTTTTACAATTTGAATAATTTAAATTTTAAATTCAAAGATATACCCACTTATTTCTATTTCATCATTTTCTTTTGCCCCTAATCTAATCAGTTCATCTTCAATTCCCATACCTCTTAATTTTCTTGCAAATCTTTGAACTGCTTCTTCTTGATTAAATCTTGTCATAGCAAAAAGTTTTTCTACTTCTTCTCCTTTTATTACCCATACACCATCTTCCTTTGTTATTGTGTATGGTTTTTCATTTTTAAAACGGTAAACAATTGTACTTTCATAAAGTGATTCAGGATAAATACTCTCATCTTTAATTGTTTCTAATGTATCTTTTAAATAAACTAAAAGCTCATCTAATCCTTGCTTAGTAACTGCTGATACTAAAAATATTTCTTTATCTGGATATTTCTTTTTAAAATTTTTTAAATTTTCTTTAGAGTTTGGTAAGTCCATTTTATTAGCTACAATTATTTCTTTTTTATTAGCTAATTCATCACTATAAGCAACTATTTCTTTTCTAATTATTTCATAGTCTTCAATTGGATTTCTTCCCTCACTTGCTGACATATCAATCACATGAGCAAGTATTTTTGTCCTAGAAGCATGTTTTAAAAATTTATCTCCTAGTCCAACACCTAAAGAAGCCCCTTCAATCATTCCTGGTAAATCTGCTAAAATGAAAGTCCTTTTATCTTTTAAAGTTATTACTCCTAAATTAGGTGATAAAGTTGTAAAGTGATAAGCCCCAATTTTTGGATTAGATGCTGATACAGCTGCTAAAATAGAAGATTTACCAACACTTGGCATTCCTACTAATCCCACATCAGCTAAAAGCTTTAATTCACACTTAATATACCTAACTTCACCAGGTTCACCTAATTCAGATATTGTTGGAGCAGGCTTCTCTAAAGTAGCAAAAGCAGCATTTCCTCTTCCCCCTCTTCCACCATGAGCCACAATAGCTTCTTCCTTATCTTTAGTTAAATCGGCAATTACAAGACCCGTATCATCATCAAATATAGTTGTCCCACAAGGAACTTTTATAATTGTATCACTAGCATTGGCACCCCGACATTTTTTACCACTGCCATTTGTTCCTTTTAAAGCTTTAATAATCTTACTATATTTTAAATCAATTAAAGTAGTTAAGCCTTTATCAGCTACAAAGATAATATCTCCGCCTTTTCCTCCAGACCCCCCATCAGGTCCTCCCATTGGAACATATTTTTCCCTTCGAAAAGAACTACAACCATCTCCCCCTTTACCAGCAATTAACTTTAATTTAACCTCATCTATAAACATCTAAATCACCTACCTTTTCTTTCCGATATTTAAATTATTTTTAACATTATTTAATTCCTCTAAAGCCCTTTTATCATCGCTATTTATTAATACTTCTTCAATAGTATTATTATTTCTAATAGCTAAATACCAATCTTCTGCCATAATTACTCTTTGATAATTTTGCCTATTAAAAGGTACAAATAAATCAAAATCAAAATCTTTTTGTTCTTGTAAACAATATATAACTCTTAATTTATTTATATAATCTTCATCTATATCTTCACTTACTAAACTTCTAGTTTTATAGTACTCTATAGGATAATTATTAGAAAAATTTAAATTTACATCTTCTATTTTATTATCCGTTATTACTCTTGCTAATTCTGTTAAATCAGCATGAGGAAAATTAAGTGGTATTTTTGGGTCATATATAGTAGGATATTTAGTTATTTGGTCTATCTGATTAGTCATGCTAGTCATAATAACATACTTGATATAATCATTATTTTTAAGTGCTTCTTCTTTTATTTGTCTTGATATTTTATCTAAAAAATTTTCATTGACTAAATCATTTAAAACTTGAGCATTTTTAGCAAATATTCTTCCTAATATAACAAAATTTCCTTTGCGAAACATAAGAATTCTTGCCACAAATGAATTAGTATTTTTGTCTCTAATCATTATGACATCGCCATCTTTTTCTAATAAAGCTTTCCTATAAGCTGGACGGCCACTTACATTTAATAAATCAATACAACTATTTCCAAATTTACCAATTAATAAACGTTCAGGATTTTGATAATCTTTAGATTCATAAACATAATTTTGATATTCTCCATAAACATTAGGAATATAACTACTTCTTTTTTGAAACATTGTTGCATAAAATGCTGCATATTTATGCCTATTTAATGTAAATATTTGTTGTAAAACATTTTGAGGCAAAAGATAATTTACATATTTATTTTTCCAATTGTTTTGATTAACATAAAGTATATATTGATGAAGATTACTTATAAATGTTCCAAATGATATTTCACTTTTATGAAATATTTTGTTTGTAATGGTATTATAATTATTTAAGATATTAATAAAATCTTCACTTTGTAATTCTGGAAAAAAATTAACAAACGGAAGAAGCTTAAATAAATCTTGATAAATATTTTGATAATTAGCTATTTCCTCCCATTTACTTTCATCTTCTCTTAAATAAATATCTATAGCGTTCTCTAAATAATTTTTATTTCTAACTATAGCAAAATTATTATAGTTAAAAGGTAAGCTCATTTTATCTTCAAGAGTAATATTTAAATGATATTTTTGAAAGTCCATATTTGGTATTTTATCAATTAATATTTTATTAAATTTTCTAACAATAATTTTACTAACCTCATCATTATTAATAATTTTGTTTACTTCATCATAAGTTAACTTTCCATTTAAAAACATTCTCTCTAACTCATCAAATACTTGAGAAGTTATATAATAATTTAAATCCCTTATATCTTTTATTGAATTAATATACCCTCTTAAATCACAAGTATCCCTTTTTAACTCTTCTAATGAAGTATTTAAAGCACTATAGTTTTTAGAAGCAAAATTTTCAACAATAATTTTAATTTTTTTACTATTCATGAGTGAATTATATTTTCTTTTTGATAACTTCATTTTTCTTTTTAATTCATTTATAATATTTTCTTTTTCTTTTCGTCTAAAATTATTATCAAAATAATCTAATATTTTAGAAAAAAACTTAGTTATTAAACTATCCGGCAAAAACTCATTAATTATATATATATTATACATTTTATTTAACTCTTTATATATGACATCATAGCTAATTATTTCTTCTTTTTCAAGTAAGTGAATTTTTTGATAAATATTTTTAGTTAAATATTTTAAAGATAATCCTTCATCTTCATTAATTTCTTTAAATCCATAACGAATTTCTTCATTAATTACATCAATATTAATAAATGTATTGTTTTCTCTATAATTAATTAATCTAATAGCTATAATTGAGTCAATTAAACTGTTTAAAATACTTTGCCATTTTTCTTGAACGTCTAAATCATCTTCTACTACTGGTCTATAAATAATATTCATAATATCTGTATATTCTAAATGTTTTTTATTTTTGTATTCCATAGTATCACCTAATCTTTTAAAAAAAGCGCTTAATTTTCATAAACGCTTGCTTTCTTTTTGTCTTTTCCTAATCTTTCAAAACGAACTATCCCTGATACTTTAGCAAATAAAGTATGGTCTTTACCCATTCCTACATTAGTTCCTGGATAAATCTTTGTTCCTCTTTGACGATATAAAATGCTTCCAGCATTTACTTTTTCTCCATCGCCAACTTTAGCTCCAAGTCTTCGTCCTGCTGAATCACGACCATTTTGAGTTGAACCTTGAGCCTTAACGTGAGCGAATAATTGAATATTTAAAGACATTTTATTCATCGTTATCTTCCTCTCTAATTATAATATTTTTTCTATATTGACTTTCTAAATCTTTTAATAAATCTATCATATTATCTAATAAAATATTAATAAATTTATCAGTATATAATACATTTACAACTACATTTTTTGATTCATTAACCTCTATTGCTTCACTATTATATTTTAATATAGCATTAACTGTTGTAATTAAAATACTTGATGAAGCCGCACACACAATATCTTTTCCATAATCATCATACATTGCATGACCTATAAAAGTTACTTTTTTAATCAAATTTTCTTTCTTATTTACAATTATCTTTAACATTATTTTTCAATTTTCTTAACGACTAATTTAGTATAAGGTTGTCTATGTCCTTGTTTTTTACGATATTTCTTTTTAGGACGATACTTAAAAACAACTATTTTCTTTTGACGACCATGTTTTAAAACATTGCAAATAACCTTAGCATTTTTAACTGGATTTCCTACTTTCCCATCAACATATAAAACATTATCAAAAACAACATCACTTCCAACTTCATTAGCTAACTTTTCAACATAAATGACATCATTTTCACTAACATAGTATTGTTTTCCACCAGTTTCAAATATAGCTTTCATTTCTTACCTCCTTTATTATTTTAAGACGCGCCTAAAAGGTAACTTCTAAAAGTATTTAATAACCTTGTTCGAGCGGTTTTATAAAAGCTAAATATTTATAAAACATTTAAATTTTACCAAATAGATATGGCTTTGTCAATCCCATAATTCAAAGAAAAATAAGAGCATTTGTCGTATTCTCTTATTTCTATCTATGATTAGTTGGTCTTTTATCTAATGATAATTCAATTGAAGCATTAATACTATCTAATAAGTTCTTTTTCATAGCTTCGTATTCAGCCTTTTTTTGCTCTGCCATCTTCTTTTTTTCTTCTTTTGAATGAACTTTTTTACCATTAATATTAGTACCTATCCATTCCATATTAATATTGTTTGCTAAATTCTTTTTAAATGTCTCTTTTCCTTCAAAATTTTGAGGATTCAAATTAATATTAATATTGGTGTTGCAAAGAAAGCAGCCTGATAAATCATTAGAATGTCCCATTATGTAACCTAAAGCATCAATAGTTCTACCTGATAAATCAATATCATCAAAACGACTACAATTAGCTTTTAAGATAACATTTTTCGGAATAACTAAATTAGTATTTCCAATATCCGAATCATTAAGAATTACTTGTTCAATTCCTGATAAATCTAAAGAAGAAAAATCAAGACCTCCAAAATCACAAAAATTAAGAATAATAGCTTTTCTAGTTATAGCTTCAAATGATTTAGTTAAATCAATTTTAGCATTAGTATCATAAAAATCAGAATTATCACGTGTACTCCATAAAACATTAGTAAAATCAACTTCACTTAAATCAATTTTTTGTAAAAATTCTCCTGACCATACTGGCACTTTAGCTTTAAGTCCTTTTTCTTTATCCATTGTTTCTTCATCAAATAACAAAAATTCTAATAATTGTTTATCTAATTTAATTCTTTTTCCCTTTGCTACTCTTTTTAATTTTGCTTCAACCTTTTCTCTAATTTCTTTTTTATCAGTAAGGCTTATTTTCATAATCAACAATCCCCTTTCATGTGTTTTCTACTTTAACAAATTTATTATAAAAAATCAATAAAATAGTATAAATGTTCTATATATTTACGCCTATTTTACATTCTTTTTCAATTTTAAAGCCATACTCTTAAAGTTATTTTCAAACATTTCAATCTTTTCTTTTTCATCAGAATAATCTTTTAAGTACTTAATGACAACGTTTTTAGTATCAATCCACATTCGAGATGACCCATAAATATCCATCATCGTTTTTCCAACTCCATTTATCTTTAATAAATTTAAATAAGTTACAACATTCCTCAAATTATCCATACTTAAATCTTGTCCATTACTTTTAAATAAATACTTATCTTTTATAAAAGGATATTCTAATAAAAGTTCTTTTTCAATTAATAAATAATTATCAATTCTTCTTCTAAAATTTTCACTTTCTAAAGTCTCTTTCGTAGAATTCCAAGTAAAATTTAAAAGAAAGGCTAAGTCATTATTAATATCTAATACTTCATTAAAAAAATTATTAAAATCGAGTTCATCAGTAAATGACATAAATAAACTATTAGCTTCAAATCTTATTAATTTATCTAAAAAAGAATTATTTAAAGATTGTATCATTAATAAAGAACTATTATCTATTTTACTTGTATCTAATTTATTTACATAATTTTCATAATATTTAAACATTTTTTCTTCTTCTTCAAGAAATTTAAGAAATAAATTAAAAAAATCTTTCATGTATATAACCTCAATTCCAGTAAATATTATAGTTTTCTTTAAATAATTGTCAAGAAAAATATTTTTTTAAAACAGCCTTTTCATGATTATATCGATTATTTATCCAAAAGAAATGTAAGGTATTCTTTTTTAAAAGATAAATATTTTCTTTAGAGTGATTTTGAATACTTTGATAAGGAAACTGATATAAATATCTTTCTAAAAAAAATCTTTCTTTTAAATACTTTTCTTTTTTAATTACCCATATTAATTGAAAGACTAAAAATAAACATATTGGATAATTTCCTAGTTTCATCACCACATTTATGCCAATAAATATTATTAAAGATATAATAGAGATAATATTAGTTATCTTCATTGCTTTTATATAAGCAAATCTTTTTTCTAATAACAAATTAATAATTTTTGACCCATCTAAAGGATACATTGGTATTATATTAAAGAAAATTATGATGTAATTATAAAACTTCATCATCATATAAGAGTCATAACTAAAAAAGTTATATTGATATAATATATACCCTAAAACTCCCCATATTAATTGACTTAATATGCCACTAAAAGCAATTAAAAGTTCTTTATTTATTGAAGAATTAATCGGCTTATCAATAATAGTTAAGCCCCCAAAAGGATAAATAATAACTTTTTTAATTGGATACTTAAATAATTTTATCATTATAATATGTCCCAACTCATGAATATTAATTAAGAAAAAAATAATGCAGGTATTCTTAAAATATCCACATAAAAAAGTTAAAAGAAAGTAAATATATGTTGAATAATTAAGTTTGTACAAGCGTTTTATACTCATCATAAGTTAGTTTACTACCCTCTTTCATAAATACATTATAATAATAATTATCTTTAGCATTACCAAGAATTTGACCCTCTTCAATATAATCATATAATTTATTTGTTGTATCAACTAAATTACCATACCAAATATCTATCCCATCAACCCCTTGTATAATAGCAGTCTTCCCATAACCTTCCTTCTCATCAAGATAAACTAATATTCCACTAGCAAGAGAAGTAACAATAGGATTATAAGTAGCCTCTATTTTATAACCATCTAAATATTCCTCTTTTACATCATTATTATTTTCATTAAATGCCATTTGTGACTCTGTAGTACTAATAGTAGGCATAATACTACCAAAAGTATTATGATACCAATTATTTATTTTGGCAAAAGTTATATTTGATTCAAAAATATTTTTTTTATAATTAGCCAAATTATTTTCATCTAAATGAATATAAATACAACTAATCAAAATAAAAATAATACTTAACAAAACTTTAGAAAATAAATTAGCTTTCCCCCTCTTTTTCTCATTTTTACAAATTCCTTTTGAAGTTCTCATCTTATGTCTTTTAGCTATTAATTCTAATTCATCCATTATTCTCACCTAATAAAGTATATGAATTACTAATTTATTTTATTTCTAAAGCTTCATCTTTCATATAATATAAAATAATTGATAATAAACTATTAACTAAATAAAAAGGCCAAAGATTAGAAAAATTAATAATTTTTAAATTATATAAAGAATAAATTAGAAAAAAAATTGATAAATTAATAAGACTTTTAATTAAATAACTAATAACATTAGAACTTTTTTTAACATTTCTATTTAATATATATAAAATAATTGTTAAAAAAGTATTAAGAAAAGGTAAACGATAAAGATATATATCTAAAATAAGACTAAATATTAATAAATATTTTAAATCTTTTTGTCTTACATCTGTTAAAAAAGTAATTACTCCCAAATTTAAATATCTAATCATTTTCATTCTCCTTAATAACTACATAATTTAAATTGTGAAAATCAACTGCAGGTTCCACAACTATCTCATAACTTAAATTATTATTAGTTCTTTTTATTTCTCTTACTTTTCCAACTGTTATATCGGGCGCTACTACACCGTAATTAGAAGTAGTTATAACATCATTTATAGAAACTTCTTTAGAACTAGTAATATTCTTAATCATAAGAGTCCCATTTTCACTTTCTAAAAGCCCACTTACTTCCCCAATCTTAACTGCAATTTTTGTATCTTTATTACCTAATAACTGAACAACACTAGAGTGATTATTAACCCCCTTTATTATGCCTACTAATCCTCTTTCATTAATAACTATACTTCCCTTTGTTATTCCCTCATCACTTCCCTTTAAAATAATTACTTCATCAAAAAAGAGTAATGGGTCATGAACAACAACCTTACTTATTATATTATCTTCAAAATGACTGTGAAACTCTAATAAGTCATCATAAGCTTTTTTTAAATTTTGATAATCACTTTCATAATGAATACTCATATTATCTAAATTATTGTTTGTTTTAATTATAATAGAAAATATTGGGTCTACCAACAAAGATATTAAAACAACTATAAAAATTACTAATGATATTCTTAATTTTTCTTTCATTACTTATTCCTTTCTAAGATAATCAAAAAAAGTAAAATATGAATCATTCCCAATAATTAAATGATCCATTAAATGAATATCTAATAAAATACCAATCTCTTTAATTCTATCAGTAATAAAGTAGTCTTCCCGGCTAGGTTCTGGATTTCCACTAGGGTGATTGTGCATGACAATTATTCTTGTTGCCCCATTTAAAATAGCTTCTTGAAAAATAAATTTAGGTTCTACTAAACTTTGATTAGAAACACCAACAAACATAATTTGATAATTAATAACTAAATTTTGATTATTTAAAAATAAAACTAAAAATTTTTCTTGAAGACTATTCTCTAACAAATATTTAAAATTATCATAAACATCATCCGTTTTTCTAATTTTAATAAAAGACTTCTTATCTTCATTTTTTAATCGATAACCTAACTCTAAAGCTGAAAGTATTGTAATTGCCTTAACTTCTCCAACTCCCTTTATTTTAGCTAAACTATTTAATTTACTATTTTTTAATCCCTTTAAACTTTCCATTTCCCTTAAAATATCTTGAGCCACTTCTAAAGCACTTTTATCTTTAGTCCCACATCTTAAAAGAATAGCTAAAAGTTCACTGTTAGATAATGCTTCAATTCCCCTTTTTTTAGCTTTTTCTCTAGGCTTTTCTTCTTTAGGTAAATCTTTAATTAGATAACTCATATTATCCCTCCTTCAAAATAGCTTTTAAAAGTTCTTGATTAATTAATTCTAAAGTATCCGCATTATCAGCTTTTTCCATTAATAACTCATAATTTTCAACCATTTTAGTATCTTCTTCATTTAACATAATTTTTTTCTTATAATAAGTTATATTTTCTTCACTAAGCAATTCTTCAATTTTTTTGGCACATGCCTCTGATTTAACTATTGCCCCAATAACTTGATACATATTATCTTTATTAACAACTAAAGACCCAGTAAAACTCTCTTTCTTTGCTAAAGCATTTTCATAAGACTCATATACTCCTAACTGATAAAGAGTTACATCACCTAATATTTCTCCATCAAACCCCTTAAATTTCTGATAAGTTATAAAAGCCATTATTCCCCCTAAAAATAAAGCAAAAACAATTAAAATTAATTTCTTTTTCATATTCATCACACTAAAGTTATAACATATTAATTTTTATAAATTTGTCGAATTAAAGTTCCTTATAAGTAATTATATATATTTTATTTTTTTTATAAAAAGCATAAAAAATATCTTTTACTTGATAACTCTTTTTAGCTAATTCTTTTTCTAACCAATAGCGGTCTTTTTTTAAAAAATCTAAAGTTTTTTTATTAACATCGCCATCTAATATTAAAGGCATAGGATACATAGAACTTGTTTTTAAAAAATTATATTTAAAAATTGATAGCTTGCCATTTGGCTCTAAAAAAGCATATTCTACCTCAGCAATATCTTTAATTTCTTGTTGTCTTAAAGCAAGAAGTAAATCATCCATATTATATCTTTGACTCATCATTTCTCGGTAATTAACTATTCCATTACAAATAATTAAAGAAGGCTTACCTCCAAAAAATGCCCTAAACTTTCGTGACTTTACTGATATATAAGCTAAAAGCACCTCAAGCCCTCCTAATAAAAATAAAGGAACAATAGTCATCCACACCGTCTTTTCAACATCTTCAATCGAAATAGCCACCAATTCTGCCATTAATATTGAAATAATTAAATCAATAACCCCTAACTGAGCTATTTCTCTTTTTCCCATAATTCGGTAAAGAAAAACAATAAAAAAATAAAATAAAATAGTTCTTAAAGCCACACTGATAATCTCTTGCATATCATCACCTATATTTATTATGGAAAAACTTCTATTTTTTTAAACATTACATATTATTAATTAGGTGAAGTTTATGAAAATATTAAAAAAGTATGGTCTTAGTATTTTATATTTTATTGGGGTCATCTTAATTTTATCTTTAGTTATTTCTCTTTTTAACTTATTTAATTTATTTACAACCAAAACTGTTGATTTAATATTTATGATTTCCCTTTTAATAACATTTTTAATTTTTGGTTATCGTTTTGGCTTAAAAGCTTCTAAAAAAGGTTATTTAGAAGGCATAAAAATTGGACTTTCACTTATATTTACTTTAATTATAATTAATCTAATTCTCTATCAAAGTCCAATTAGCCTAGAACGTATCTTATACTATGTTATCCTTATATCATCAAGCATTTTATCCTCCATGTTTGGTATTAACCGTCAAAAAAAGTAAGGCTTTAAAAAAGTCTCACTAATTTTTTTCTTCTAAAAAAACATTTTGAATCCCTATTACTCCATCATAATAATTATCCATGATTTCTTTACAAAGATTCATTTTATCTTGTAATATTTGTTTATTATTTTTGTATTCGCTAATAATTTGTTTAAACAAAATATCATAATAACAAGTAAGAGAACCATATTTAGAATTAACTAATAAATCAACTAAATCTTTAATTTTTTCTTTTATTTCACTTTCTAATGTAGCCCATAAATATTCATTAATTGATTCATCTTTTATCATAATATCATCAACAGTATAAATTCTTATTCCAAGAAATAACCCAATAATTTTCTCCATTAGGCATTAAATAAAGAGTATCAATGCTATATCCATCTTTCACAAACTCTCCCTTTTTTCCTTCTTCTAAAGTTTTACTTACTCCTAGTAATTGCCATTTACCTATGGCTTCATCGTCATTCATAAATTTTTTCATTTTATTACTTCCCCTCTCTGGAAAGACTCTTATAATAAAAACTAGATAAGTCAAGTAATACAAAATTTGATAAAATTAATCTAGGAGGATGAAAT
>CANRKL010000002.1 GCA_947631205.1 uncultured Bacilli bacterium
AGTCTTATTTGCAAATTAAAGAGTAACCTATTTAAAAGTTACTCGTTTTGAAGTGTTTTAAGTCTGAGTAGTTACAAATAATTTTTAAAGACTATTTTTTATAATTGAAAAGTTTTTTTAAAATATATATAATTAAATAGAGGTTAGTAGTATGAGTAAGAGAAAAAAGAAAAATAATAATGGTTATTTATTTCAAATATTAGTTGTTATATTTTTAATATCTCAAATTATTATATATTATAAAAAAGAAGATATTGAAAAAATGTTTGAAAGCCTTGTCCCACAAGTATCATATTCTTTAGAAAATATCCCAAAATATGAGGGTAAATCATCAGTTATAATTAATAATAATGAACCTAATTTTAATATAGAAGATTATGAGATAAAAGCCTTTGAAAGTTATAGTAAGTTAGATAATTTAGGAAGATGTGGAGTTGCAGTTGCAATAGTGGGACTAGAAACTATGCCAAAAGAAGAACGAGGAAGCATTGGAATGATTAAGCCAAGTGGTTGGCATACTGTAAAATATGATATTGTAGATGGAAAATATTTATATAATCGTTGTCATTTAATTGGGTATCAATTAACTGGAGAAAATGCTAATCCTCAAAATCTTATAACTTGTACTAGAAGTACTAATACAGTTGGAATGTTAGAATATGAAAATATGGTTGCTAAATATGTTAAAGAAACACATAATCATGTTCTATACCGAGTAACTCCTATCTTTGAGGGAACAAATTTAGTTGCCAGTGGTATTCAAATGGAAGCTTATTCTATGGAAGATAATGGCATGGGTATTAAGTTTAATGTTTATGTATACAATGTAGAAGAAGGTATTTCCATTAATTATCAAGATGGAACTAGTTCTTTAGAATAAAAAATTTTTCTACTATAAAGTTTTTTAGTGTATAATAGTTAGTAAGGTGAGTAGTAATGATTAAAATATATAAAAATTCAGATATTAATGAAAATTTAAAAGAATTTAAAACAATTGAACAAGATTGCTGGATTAATTTAGTAAATCCAACTTTTGAAGAAATAAAACAAGTATCATCAAATGTTAAAATAAGTCCTAGAATGCTTAAAGAAGTTTTAGTAGAAAAAGATTTACCAAGAATTAAAAAAACAGAAGACGCTACTTTGGTTGTTATAGATATTCCATATAAAGATAATGGGAAGTATAATACATATCCTTTAGGAATAATTATATGCAATGATTTACATATAATTACTGTTTCCCTAAAAGAAAGTAAAATATTAAATAGATTCATAAAAAATGAAATAAGTAATTTTTATACAGCTAAAAAGAGTAGATTTTGTATTCAAATATTTGAAGAAGCTTCTAAAGAGTATTTAAATTCATTAAATAAAATTGAAGATTTTATTGAAAAAAAAGAAGAAGGATTATTTGAATCAACTAGTAATAAGCAATTAATTGATTTACTAAATGTTGAAAAATCACTAGTTTATTTTATAACTTCTCTAAAATATAACAATACTGTTTTAGAAAAAATAAGTAAAGAATACATTATAGATATATATGAAGAAGATTTAGAATTTTTAGAAGATACAATTATTGATAATAAACAATGTATTGAAATGTGTACAACATATCGTGAAATATTATCATCAACAACTCAAACTTATGGAACAATTATCTCTAATAACTTAAATGAAGCTATGCGTTTTTTAGCTGGTATAACAATTGTTTTTTCTATTCCTACGATGGTCGCGTCTTTTTTAGGAATGAATGTTCCTCTAGGCTTTTTAGGAACCAATGATTTTGCCTTTTTAATTATTTTTGGTCTTTCAATTATAATTGCTATCATAATCGCTATTTGGCTTAAAAAGAAAAAAATGTTTTAATTATGATTTTATTTGTAAGTGGTAGAACAGATATTATAGCATATTATTCTAAGTGGTTTATTAATCGTTTAGAGGCAGGATATATAGACGTTAGAAATCCTTTTTATCCAAAGTTAGTTAGTCGAATAATGGTTGATAAAATAGATGCTTTTCTTTTTTGTACTAAAAATCCCCATCCAATTATTGATTATTTACCGCATATTAAAAAGCCAATAGTTTTTCATGTTACTTTAACTCCTTATTTAAAAGATATTGAGCCGAATGTTCCTGATAAAAAACAAATAATTGACGATATAAAAGTAATATCTAAAATAATTGGTAAAGAGTTTGTAGTAGTTCGTTATGACCCCATTTTAATAAATCATAAATATACTTTAGATTATCATTTAAAAGCATTTAAAAAATTATGTGAATCTTTAGATGGTTATATTGAAAGGATAATTATTTCTTTTGTAGATGATTATAAAAATGTTAGAAAAAATAGTAATATCTTAAATATAAGAGAACTAACTGATGAGGATTTAGAGATTATTGGTAAAAATTTTAGTATGATGGCTCATAATCATCACATTAAAGTGCAAACTTGTTTTGAAAAAAGAGATTTAACAGAATTTGGATTTATTAAGGGAGAATGTATGTCTAAAGAGTTAGCATATAAACTAACAAATAAAAAGTTTGCAAAAGGAAAATTACGCAAAGGGAATCTTTGCAATTGTGTCTCAATGGTTGATATAGGTTCTTATAATAGTTGTCTAAATAAATGCAAATATTGCTATGCTAATTATGAGGAAGATAAAATTTATCAAAATTATCAATTACATGATGATAATTCTTCTTTATTAATTGGAACTTTAAAGGAAGATGATATTATTAAAGAAAGAGAGGGATAAAGTAAATTGGCAAAACTTTATATAACAAATGACCAAAATAAAAAATATTTAATAAGTTATTTAATTAAACAAAATATTTTAAATATTAAAGTTATGGGGTATCAAGAATTTATTAAAAAGTATTATTTTGATTACAATGAACAAACACTGTACTACTTAATGACGCATTATAATTTACGAAGAGATATAGCTAAATTTTATGTAGATAATATGTATTACTTAGAAGATAATGTAAAGAGCCCTAGAATTGATTTTTTAAAAAAGTTGTATCAAGAATTAAAAGACAATGATTTACTAATTTTTAATCCTTATTTTTCTTCTTGGTTAAAAAACTATGAAGTTACTTTTTATCATATTAATATTAAAGATTCGTTTTATCTAAAAACTAAAGATAGTATATCTTTAATTACCACTGTTTTAGAAGAAGATACTCCAAATAAAAATTATCAAGTAGTTACTTATAAAAAAGAAAGTATTGATGAAGAAGTAGCTTTTGTTTGTGATAAAATAGTTTCTTTAATCAAAAAAGGTATTTCTCCTAATGATATTTATTTAACAAATTTAAATGAAAATTATCGATTACTTTTTCAAAAATATGGAGAAATATTTCATTTACAATTTAATTTTAACGTATCAAAAAATGTTTATTCAACTCATTTAATTCAAGACTTTTTAACTCATCTTGATGATGACTTAGAAGAATATTTAACTAAAGTTTCTCTTAATTTAAAAAATGAAGAAGACAAGAAAATATATGAAGCTTTAATTAATGAATTAAATAATTTACCTAGTCTTAAAATGGATAATAACTTAAAAAAATATATTCAAGAAAAAATTAAAAATTTAACAGTTAAGCCTCGGATATATCAAAATTGTATAAATGAATTGGCACTTTTAGATAGTGAAATAGATGAGAATTCCTATATCTTTTTAGTTGGGGCAAATGATAGTGAGTTTCCAAAAACTTATGAAGAAAAATATTTTAATAAAGAAGAAAGATGGAAGTTAGGGTTAGATAGTAAAATTACTATGGATAAAAAAATATATGAAGAAACTTCTAAAAGAGTTTTTTCTTATCCTAATTTATATGTTACATATACCAAAGATTTATCGAAAGTTTTTCAAAATAACTCTCTTAGTTTAGATGAATCATTTACTTATTTAAATTCTCATTTGTTTAATAAAATTATTTATGGTAGGGAATATGATGTTTATCGAAAAAGTTTTTTTATCTCACCAATTATTCAGAAATTATATGGAACTTATAATAAAGAAATGACAAAATTTGATAATTCATATCATTTAGTTAATATAAAAAATATTAATACAAAATTATCTTATAGTTCTATAATTTTATATCAAAAGTGTCCTTATCGATTTTATTTAGCAAACATATTAAAAGTAAGAGCAAAAAGTGATACTTTAGCAATATATATTGGTAATTTGTATCATGAAGTATTAGAAAATTATTATCAAGATAATTTTGATTATGCAAGTATTATTCAAAAATATCAAAAGAATAGTCAATTAAAAACATTTCAAGAAAAATATTTTTTTCAAAAATTAATTACTAATTTAGAAGATTTTTTGAAAGTTTTAAAAAGTCAAGAAGAAAATCTAAATTATGAAAAAGTATTATGTGAAGAAAAAATAAAAGTATCCTTAAAAGATGATTTTTATCTTGAAGGAATAATTGATAAAATGTATGTGTTAGATAAAAATATTGCAATTGTTGATTATAAAACAGGTTCATTTGATACTGATATGAGTTTAGTTTTAAATGGCTTAAATTTACAATTACCAATTTATATTTATCTTTTAAAAAATAGTCAATATCATGATTATTCTTTAATGGGTTTTTATTATCAAAAAGTGGGACCTGTACTTCTAAAAGATAAGTCTACTGATAAAGAGTTAATTAATAATTTTAAATTAGATGGTTATAGTATAAATAGTGAAGAAGTTATTTCTTCTTTTGATAAAAGTTATCAGGATAGTAAAGTTATTAAAAGTATGAAAGTTAGTGAGAAAGGATTTTATTATTATACTAAGATTTATAATGAAGATGAACTTTTAAATTTAATAGATATTGTTCAAGATATTTTAAATAAAACAGTAGATAATATTTTAAATAACCATTTTCCAATAGCTCCTAAAAAAGTTGGAGAAGATTTATTAGGGTGTAAGTTTTGTCCTTATAAAAATATATGTTATTTAAAAGAAGAAGATATAGTTTATTTACCTAAACATTCTAAAGAGGCTATCTTTGGTAAAAATAAAGAAGAAAAAGAGATGATTAAATTATGAATTGGAACAAAGAACAAGAATTAGCTATAAAAACTACAGGAACAAACATGATAATAAGTGCCGGAGCCGGTTCTGGGAAAACGGCCGTTTTAACATCTCGTGTTATAAATCATCTTAAAAATGGCATTCACTTAAACGAATTATTAATACTTACATTTACTAATGAAGCTGCTCATGAAATGAAAAAAAGAATTGAAGACTTACTAAAAAAAGATGAAACGTTACAAGAAGAATTAGATTATTTATATGAAAGCGAGATTACAACTTTTGACGCTTTTGCTTTAAAGTTAGTTAAAAAATATTATTACTTATTAAATATTCCTGAGAAAATTGATATAACTGATGATTCTTTAATTTTTTTATTAAAAAAAGAAGTTTTGAATAATGTTTTAGAAAAATATTATCAAGAAAAAAATCCTTATTTTTGTTTATTAATTGATAATTTGTGTTTAAAAGATGATAAGAATTTTGAAAATGATTTATTAAGAATTATTAATCATTTAGAATTAAAAAAAGATGCTTTATATTATTTAGATAATTATATAGATAATTTTTATAATGATACTTTTATTGATAATATTTTACAAGTATATGAAAATATTATTTTAAAGAAAAAAGAAGAATTAAAAGAAAAATATGAACAAGTTATAGAATATAGTAGTAAAGATTATCAAGATAAATTAGATATGGCTTTTAGTAATTGGTGGAACTCTAATACTTATGATGATTTAAGTGCCTTAACTAGCATTAAAATACCTTCTTTACCTAAAAACTCTAGTGATGAATTAAAATTAGCTAAAGAAAGTCTTAATGATACTTGGAAAACTTTAAAAGAATTATTACAAGTTAAAAGTAAGGAAGAATTAAAAAATATTTATTTAGAAACAAAAGAAACAACCAAAGTAATTATTCAAATTTTAAAAGATTTTTGGATTATCTATACTAAAGAAAAACAAGAGAAAAATTATTTTGATTTTAGCTTAATTGCTAATTTATCTTTAAAAATATTAGAAGATTATCCAGATATTTTAGAAGAAACTAAGAAACGTTTTAAAGAAATTTTAATTGATGAATATCAAGATACTAATGATTTACAAGAAGATTTTATTAAAAAGATAGCTAATAATAATGTTTATATGGTAGGAGATATTAAACAAAGTATTTATCGTTTTAGAAATGCTAATCCCTATTTATTTCAACAGAAATATGATGATTATAGTCAAAATAAAGGGGGAATGAAAATTGATTTAATAACTAATTATCGTTCTAAATATGCGGTTATAAATAATATTAATTTAATTTTTAATTCTTTGATGGACCATGATTTAGGAGGTGCTTCTTATGAGTCTCAACATCAAATGGTTTGCGGTATTGAAAATAGGGTGGAAAAAAACAATGAAATGGAAATATTAAATTATTCTAAAATAGATGAATTTACGGAGGAAGAAATAGAAATATTTTTAATAGCTAAGGATATTCAAAAAAGAATTGATAGTAAAGCCTTAATTTATGATAAAAAAATAAATGATAAACGTAATTTAGCATATCAAGATTTTTGTATTTTATTAGATAGAAGTACTAGTTTTAATGATTATCAAAAAATATTTAACTACTTAAATATTCCCTTAAATATCTATCAAGATGAAACATTATCTAGTAATATTCATTTTCTTACTATAAAAAATATTTTTGTTCTTTTAAAGAAAATGTTTTTAAAAGAATATGATGATGATTATATTTATTCTTTAGTATCTATTTCTAGGAATTTTTTGTTTAATTTAACCGATGAAGAAATATATAATTATAAAATTAATAATAATTGGTATCAAAGTACTCCTTATAAAACTTTAACAAGTATTTTAGATAATGGTTGGAATTTAAATTTAATAGAAATTTATAATTTAATAATTGAAAAAACAAATTATTATGAAAAAATGCTTAGTTTAGGTGATGTCTTAGCAAGTCAAGTTGTTTTAGATAAAATAAAAGAAATAATTAATTCTTATCAAAAATATGGTTATGATTTTATTAAGTTTTCTTCTTCAATAGATGATATTTTAAATGAAAATTTGCAAATTAAATATAAAAAAGATAATAATGGAATAGATGGAGTATCTTTAATGACAATTCATAAAAGTAAAGGCTTAGAGTTTCCTTATGTTTACTATGCTTCTTTATCTAAGAAATTTAATAAAAGAGAATTAAATGAAAAAATATTATTTTCTAATAAATATGGAATTATTAGTCCTATATTTCAAGAAGGATTACAAGAAACTTTTTTAAAAACTATCTTAAAATATGAAGAAAATGAAGAAGAAATATCTGAGAAAATAAGATTATTTTATGTAGCTTTAACAAGAGCTAAAGAAAAAATGATTTTTGTAACATCTAATAAAAAACGTTTAGAAAGTCAAACTAATAAATTAATAATACCATATATAGATAGATTAAAATGTACAAGTTTTAAAGATTTTTTAGATTTAATGGCTAATAATTTAAGGATTTATCAAAAAGAAGTTGATATAACCTCTCTTAATTTAACTAAAAATTATTTATACTATCAAGAAAATACTTTAGATGATTTACCAAATACTCCACTAGATGTTATAGAAATAAATTTATTAAATAAAGAAGAAAGTCCTAAAAAAATATCTAAAACAATCAAAAAATTATTGACTAAAGAAGAAAAAGAAAATATTAATTTAGGATTAGAATTCCATGAAGCTTTAGAATATTTAGATTTTAAAAATCCTAATTATGATTTAATAAAAAATAAGTTTATATCTAAAAAAATTGAAGTGTTTTTAAATCAAGAATTAATTAAAGAAAATCTTGATGGAGAAATATATCATGAATATGAATATAACTATCAAGGACAAACAGGAATTATTGATTTATTAATTATTAAAGATGATAAAGCTATTATTATTGATTATAAATTGAATAATGTTTTAGATGAAGCTTATATTAATCAATTAAAAAGCTATAAAGAGTTTATTTTAAATACTTTTCATAAAGAAGTTGATACTTATTTATATTCTTTGATAGAAAGTAAGTTTACAAATACCTTAATATAGGTTAAAATAGTAACCAATTAAAGAGGGGTTGATGAAAATGCCTTATATATTAATAACTGGAGGAAGTAGAGGATTAGGAAGTTTTTTAGCTAAATATTTAGCAAAATATAATTATGGAATTATAATAAATTATAAAGAAAATATAAATGAGGCTATAAAAACTAAAGAAGAAATAGCTAAAATATCAAATATTCCTCCTTATATTTATCAAGCAGATATTACTAAAGAAAATGATGTTTTAAAAATGTTAGAATTTATTAAAGAAAAAGAAATAAATTTAGAAGTAGTTATATTAAATGCGGGAATTGATATATACTTAGAAATGCCAGATAAAAATTATGAAACATTTAAAAAAATATTAGATGTTAATATTTTAGGAAATTTTAATGTAACTAAGATTTTTGGTGATTTTTTAGAAGAAAAGAAAAAGGGTAGTTTAATATATATTAATTCTGATAATGCTATAGATAGAAATGATTATATATCTCTTGAGTATGATGTTTCTAAATCAGGATTACTTATGTTAGCTAAAGATTATTCTAAATATTTTAAGTGGGTAAAGGTTCATACTATTGCACCTGGTTGGTTAGATACTAGGATGAATAATTTTCCAGAATGGGTTAAAAAACAAATTAAATTTACAGATTTAAATTTAGTTGGGGAAGTAGTTTTAAAAGAAATAAAGTCAAAAGAAACAGGGAATGTGGTGATTGTAAGAGATGAATAATTTATTAAATATTAGTGAAAAAACATGGAATACTTATCAAAAAGTATTACCTAAAATAAAGCCTTATTTGGATAAAGTTGATGAGGTATGTGAATATAATACTGCTAAAGTAATGCAAGCTTTTTGGGAGGCTAAAATTAGTGAAAGTCATTTTAATGAAACAACCGGTTATGGATATAATGATATAGGAAGAGATGCCATTGAAAAAGTTTATAGTTATCTATTTAAAGCTGAAAAATCTTTAGTTAGAACTCAATTTGTATCAGGAAGTCATGCTTTAGCTAAAACATTATTTGCCTTACTAAGACCTAATGATATCCTACTAAGTATTACGGGACTACCTTATGATACTTTACATGAAGTAATAGGTATTAGAAAAAACTCTAGTTCTTTAATATCTTATGGAGTAAAATATGAACAAATAGATTTAATAAATAATGATTTTGCGTATGAAGAGGTTAGAGATTCTTTACAAAAAAAAGATATTAAAGTAGTAACGATTCAAAGAAGTAAAGGATATGAAGATAGAAAAAGTATAGATATAACAAAGTTAGAAAAAGTAATTAAATTAATTAAAGAGGTAAGTCCTAAAACAATTGTGATGGTTGATAATTGTTATTGTGAATTAGTTAGTAAAAAAGAACCAATTGAAGTAGGAGCTGATTTAGTTGTTGGTTCTCTTATTAAAAATTTAGGTGGGGGAATATCTTCTAATGGAGGATATGTAGTAGGTTCATCTTCTTTAGTAGATAAAGTAGCTGAATCTTTATATTTACCAGGTGAGGGGATTCTTGTAGGACCAAGTTTAGGAGCTAATAAATTATTTTTACAAGGACTTTATTTTGCCCCTTCTGTAGTATCAAGTGCTTTAAAAACATCTATTTTAACAAGTGCTATGTTAGAAGAATTAGGTTATAAAGTAAGTCCTAGATATGATGAAGATAGAGTAGATATTGTTACTAATATTTATTTAAAAAATGAAAAAAATTTAATAAAATATTGTGAGGGAATTCAAAGTGGTTCAGCTATTGATGCTTTTGTAAGTCCTATTCCTAGTGATATGCCAGGATATGATGATAAAATTATTATGGCTAGTGGTTCTTTTACGCAAGGCTCTAGTATTGAACTTTCTTGTGATGGACCAATAAGAGAACCTTATATTGCTTTTCAACAAGGTGGACTTACATATGAAAGTGGTAAAATTGGGATTTTAAAAGCTATAGATAATTTAATAAAGGAATAGTTATGAAAAAGAAATTAGATATATTATATGAAGATAAAAATTTATTAATTGTAAATAAAAGGGCTAATGTTTTAACAGTGGGGACTTTAAAAGAAAAAGAACATACCTTATACTATGAAGCAAGTGCTTATGTAAAAAAACAATATCCTAAAAATAAAGTATTTATTATTAATCGTTTAGATAAAGAAACATCAGGAATAGTTGTATTTGCTAAAAATATAGAAACTAAAAAATTATATCAAGATAATTGGAATAATTATGCCCTTGTAAGAGAATATTTAGCGATTGTTTGTGGAGTAGTTCCTAATAAAAAAGGTAGTTTAAAATCTTATTTGGCCGAGAATAAACGGTTAGAAGTTTACAAAACTAGTGATAAATATGGCAAATTAGCTATAACTAATTATGAAGTATTAGGAAAAAATAAAAGTTATACATTATTAAAAATAAATATATTAACAGGAAGAAAAAATCAAATAAGATACCAATTAAGTGATTTTGGATATAAAATTGTTGGTGATAAAAAATATAAAGCTTTAAAAAATCCCATAAATAGATTAGGACTTCATGCTTCATTATTAAAATTAAAAATAAAAAATCAAGATGTAATAATTACTTCTAAAATACCTAAAGAATTTAAATTAATGTTTGCAAAGGAGATAGAAGATTATGGAAAGAATTCAAAAAGTAATTGCTAGTTGTGGTTATTGTAGTAGAAGAAAAGCAGAAGAATTATTAAAAGAAGGGAAAATAAAAGTAAATGGCAAGATAGTTACTGATTTAGGATTTAAAGTAAATTATAATGATGAAATAATAATAAATGGAGAAGTATTAGATGCCAAAGAAGATAAAGTCTATTATTTATTATATAAGCCAAGTAAAGTAGTATCATCTGTTAAAGATGATAAACAAAGAGCAACTGTAGTTGATATGATAGATACTAAAAAAAGAATTTATCCAGTTGGCAGATTAGATTATGACACAACAGGATTATTACTTTTAACCAATGATGGTATTTTAACAAATAGACTTACTCATCCATCAAATGAAGTAGAAAAGATGTATTTAGCTAAAATAAAAGGGATACTTTCTTATCAAGAAGTTAAAGAATTAAAAAAAGGAATAGTAATTGAAGATAGAAAAGTAATACCTACTTATTTAAAAGTTAAAAGTATTAATAAAAATAGTAATACAACCAATGTTTTAATTGGAATAGTAGAGGGACGTAATCACATAATAAAAAAGATATTTTCAGCAATAAATCACCCAGTATTAAAATTAAAAAGAGAAACTTATGCTTTCTTAAATTTAGATAATTTAAAAGTAGGAGAGTATAGAGAGTTGACAGTAAAAGAAGTAAAAAAATTATATTCTTTAAAATAGGAAACAATAGGTGTAAATTTAGATGAAAAGAGTAATTTACTATAAAAAGAAAACTTTATGAAATAAAATGATAAAAAAATTCCATAAAAGTTTTTTCTCATAAATTAAGGTATGCTAAAAAAGGAAGGTAATTTATAAAAATATTCAACTGTGTATTTTAATAAATTTTGACAAAATTCAAATAATTTTATATAATACAATTCATAGAAGTAATGCTTATATTGTGTTGCTTCTTTTTTGGAGGTAAATTTATTAATGAATGAAGAAATATATTTAAAATATCAATATGCTTTAAAAATGCTTAATACAGAAATTGAAATATTAATTGATAATTTTGTATTTCATAATGGTTATAATCCTGTTGAGCATATTAAATCAAGAATTAAAACAGAAGATAGTATTAGAAAAAAATTGGAGAAAAAAGGTTTAGAATATAATGAAAAAAATATTTTATTAAATATACCTGATGTAGTAGGAATAAGGATTGTAGTATCTTTTTTAAGTGATGTTTATGATATAGTATCTATGATTAATAGGTCTAATAATTTAATCATAAAAAAAAGAAAAGATTATATATCTCATCCTAAAGAATCAGGGTATACATCTTATCATTTAATTGTTTTAGTGCCAATATATTTAGAAAATCATGTAGAATATATTGAATCAGAGATTCAAATTAGGACAATTGCTATGGATTTTTGGGCTTCTTTAGACCATAAAATTAGATATAAGTTTCCTAATGAAATTCCCGCTCCTGTATCAGAAGCTATTGAAAATTATGCTTTAGATATAAAAGAATTAGACCAAAAGATGTATAAATTAAATCAAATTGTAGATAAATATCAAAATAAATCAACTTAGATATTCTATAATAGAGTAGGCTGCAACTCTTCCACTTTTAGAAGCATTGCTAACTGTATTTATTTCATTTGCAACATCTCCTCCAGCGAAGACATTGGAAATAGATGTTGCTTTTTTTTCATCTACTTTAATGGTTCCATTATCATTAGTTATTATATTTAAAGAAGATATTAATTTGGAATTAGGTGTAGAGCCAATTGTAAAAACAACATAATCAACTTTAATATTTTTTTCAGTATTATAAATATTTTTTAGATTACCATCTATTTCTTCAGTTTTAACTATAGTTATTTTTTCTACATTATTTTTTCCAATAATTTGTGAAACATTAGTATTGAAAAGAAACTTAATACCTTCTTTTTTAGCATTTTTAAGTTCTTTTTGGTCAGCTTTCATATCTTTTGGACTTCTTCGGTAAATTATAATAACATTTTTAGCACCCAGTCTTTTTATTGTTCTAGCTGTGTCCATCGCGACATTTCCACCACCAACAATAGCAACATTTTTATCTAAATAATTTGGATGTTTTTGATTTTCTAAAAGTTCATTTCCACCATATACACCATTTAAATCAGTTCCTTTTATATCCATAAATTTAGATTGATTAGTGCCAATTCCTAAAAATATTGCATTATAATCTTTTTGTAAATCTTCTAAAAAAATATTTTTTCCTAATTCTTTGTTATATTCTACTTTAATATCTAAATCTAAGATTCTTTTAATAGTCATATCTAAAGCTTTTCTATTAAGACGGAATTCTGGAATACCATGTCTTAAAAGACCACCTAAGTAATCATGTTTTTCATAAATAGTTACAGAAATATTATTTCTAGCTAAAAAAGCCGCACAAGAAAGTCCGGCAGGTCCTCCACCAATAACGCAAACTTTTTTTTGATGTAATTTTTCATTTTTTGTGTGTTTAATAGGCCAGTTGTTTAGATTAGCTAAATCACCAATATAAGCTTCTAATGCTCCAATTTTAATAGAACGGTCAGTGTAGTGTTTAATACATTTACCTTGACATAATTTTTCATGAGGACAAATACGACCACATATTGATGGTAAGACTGTTGTTTCATCTAAAACATGATAAGCTTCTTCAAAGTTTTTTTCTTTAATTAATCTAATAAATTCTGTAATATGATTTTCTAAGGGACAACCTTTTTGACATGGACTATGTAGACAACCCTCACAGTAATTTGCTTCATCATTTAATTTTTTTAATTCTTTCATATCAATCCCTCTATCATAATTATTATAATATATTTTAAGAGATTTTTATAGAATTAATTTTGTTTAATAATAGTTACTTTATTACTTGTATCTAATGTTAAAAGAGCAATATTTTCAATAGATATGTTTTCTTTTTTTAAGGTTGTTTTTAACCAATTTTTATTTTTTTTAGCTCTTTTTAGTTCTTCTTCATCTAAAGTTCCATCAACAATAATTAAGTAGTTCATTGATTGTTTAGAACTATTTTTTTGAATGTTTTCTTTAATATCTTTACTAGTTAAAGGTTGAGAATTACCTTTTAATAAAATAGAAATATCACCAGATGGTTCTTGGATAGCGCATTCTAAATCATTAATATCAAAACAACCTTTTAATCGACAATTTTCTAAAACTTTAGCAACACTTAATTTACATTTATGTAAGTTTTCATAAATAAATTGATTATTTTCAAATAAGACTAATGGTTCACCATCAATTAATTCAGCAGTTTTATGACTTTGATAAGTTATATAAGAAGATATATAACCAATAATTCCAAAGATAACTAGCGCAATAACGCCATCTAAAAGTGGGGTATTAAAGTCAATTATGCTATCACCTGCAATAGAACCTATAGTAATTCCAATAATATAATCATATAAGGTTAATTGTTTAATTTGTTTTTTTCCTAAAAATTTCATAATAATAAATAAAACAATAAAAATTATTATTGAACGATATACAACTTCCATTTAAATCACCTAATATTATTATGGGTTAGGGTAAAAAAAATATAACTTAAAAGTATTTAAGTTATTCTATTTCATCAAGTTTTTTGATACTTAGGGAAGCAGTAATTCCAGAATTAAAGGTAATAGTTACATTATCTTCGGTAGCAGATAAGACCATATCTAAGGTATCCCCTGCTTTAAGTTCTATTATGGTGTTACAAAAAAAGCTAATTGTTCCATTGACATTGGTTTTTTTAGAGATAACAGTAGTTGGAATCATTTCTAAATTTTCTCTAATCATGACTGTTATAACAGATATTTTATTAACATCAATATTAAGAGTATAGTTTACTTCATAGATGCCATCTTGTTCTAAAGTAATGGAATTTGTGGGAGTATTAATGACATTGATATTAGACATTTCTTCTATTAGAGGTATTTGTATCCAAAAGCCTGCTCCACCAGTATCTAATACGTTGGTTAAATTATTATATTTTCCGCCATAAGCACTTAAAAGTGCACTTCCAGCAGGTCCTGTTGGGCCTTGTAATCCTCTTTCTCCTGGAGGTCCTTGGATACCTTGCAAGCCTTGAATTCCTTGGGGTCCTTGTATTCCTGGTGGACCTTGAATGCCTTGGGGTCCCGTTGGTCCTATATCGCCTTCTGGACCTCTAATTCTTCCAACATTTATCCATTTATTATCATTGGTAGACCAAATGTAAAGGTCATTTCCTACTAAATAACTGTCACTTTTATTACCGTTTGGATGTTCTTGCTCTAATTCATTTAAATTATCATATGAACCCATTATAGTTACACTTGTTCCAGCAGGTCCTGTTGGACCTATATTACCAGTTGGACCTATAGGGCCTATTGGTCCCGTAGGACCAATTATACCTTGTAAGCCTTGAATGCCTTGAGGACCAGTGGGACCAATTTTACCATCAGCTCCAGTGGGGCCAGTAGGACCTAAAAGATTAGAATTAACAATTTGATAACAACAAAATGAATTGTATTTTTCCTTAGCACATTTAACTTTTTCTAAGGCTTTTTTATAATTATCATTCATATTTATTCATCCTTCTATTATAAAATATGTGAAAGTAGGGGATTGGTTAAAAATTGCTTGCAATTTTCATGATAATTTGCTATATTATATTTGCTTGCAGGTGTGGTTCAACGGCTAGAATGCAACCTTGCCAAGGTTGAGACGGGGTTTCGACTACCCTCACTTGCTCCAATGTGATTAATTACTTACACTTTTGGTGTGAGTTTTCTTTTGACTTAAAATCATTATTTTAAATTAGTATTTTTGTCAAAAATAAAAATACACTTACAAATTAGCATAGTATATTTTAATAATTTTTATTATTATTTAAAGTGATTTTCATTTATTAAATGGTCCAATATCTTAGTTTATAAATATTTATATTTGTTTTGAATTTTTCTCTAGTCTTTTTTCTATCTCTTCAATGCTTGGTAAAGTATTTTCTAAGAATTCAGGTATTTCAGATAATATTTTATATTCACTTACACCAATAGGTTTATTTATATCTTTTAAAGCTAATTCTGCTGTTACTTTCTTTTTATCTTTGCAAATTAATATTCCAAACGTTATTTGCAGCATGATGTTGCAAAATTATCCTGGAACCATGAAGCACATTTTTTTGATATTTTGATTTGAGTAATAAGCATAATTAAATCCACCTAAATTATAATAATTAACAGGTTTTTCTTTATTAAAATCTTTAGGGTATAGTGTTAAATATTTTTTGAAATAAAAAAAGTTAGTTATGATTTATTAATTTTATTTTTAATAGATTTAACTAACTTTATGTTTGATTTTATTTCTTCTTCTTTATATCCTGTAAACAGAGATATTTTTTTTATGTCACTATTAGAAGAAAGACTATATCTTCCGGCATAAATAATTTTACTAATTGCTATTAATGTCTCATTTTGATTTTCGGTATTTGATATTTTTTCTCTTACACTTTCTCCAACAATTTTAATTATTCTTTTAGCTTCTTCAGCTAATTTTATATTATTTTCATTATCATTTATTTCTCCTAAAGGGTATAACTTATTAACTCTTTGATATAAAGCTAGCGATAAGGGCATTTTAGTTTCTTTATATAAACTAAATCCATCATCTATTGAAATACCAAACTCTGCTAAAATAGACATCATTGTTTGAATTTTTATATTAATATCTTTATTACTAAAATCAGGATTTTCATTATAAAATAATTTATATATTGTTATTAATGCTTTATCATCATCAGTTAAAATTACTTTTTTAGTGTCATTTAAATTATAAATTTGCTCTATCATTTTATTTATTCCTTTAGATATTAAATTAATATCTGAATAGTTTTTTATGTTAGTTTCATGATTATTATAAGTTAATGATATTCCACTTGTAGGTTCATATTTAATTTGGAATTCTTTTATTTCATTATTATTTTTTTCATATTCTTTTAAAAGATAATTTTCATATTTTACTAGTTCTGAACCATTTTTATCTTGATAAGAAACGATTAATAATTTTTCTTCACATTCTTTCATTATTGTTCTTATAATAGTAATATTTTCTATCATAGAATTATGTTTATGATTATTTAGAAAATTTTCTAATAAAAGTTTTATTTTATCTAAATTAATGTTATCATTTGCTATACCATTATATTTTATTTTTATACTATCATTTTCATAATTTAATGTTTTATCAATATTTATTGATTTCATTTCTGTAACCTCCTCAGTGTAATTTATATTAAAAGTATAACATACAAAATTAGTTTATTTTAATTTTTTATTTTTTAAAGTTAAAGATAAATTTTCATTTGCAGATGTTAAGTCAATGTTATAAATATTAATTCCATATTGATTTAAAATGTTATCTTTAAATGTAGAATAAAGATTAGAATCTTTGTTAGCTATTTTTTCTTTTAATGATTGGTTTAAATTATTTAATTTTGAAATATCTATACCTAATTTATTTGCTAAGTCACTTTGGGTATAAGTATATTTATCTAAATATAGTAGATAATATAATTTTTGTTCTAAAAGATTTAATTCATTTTTCATGTATAAAAATAGAACAATATGATGAGGATTTAATGGTGTTTTTTTTAAGCAATATAAATGAGCTTGTTCATTTTTAATGATATGTAATAATTTATTTCTTATTGAGTTATTGCCTAAAATATTTTTACATTTTATTTTAGCTTTTCTTTCAATGGTTCTGATTCCTTCGCCTGACATATTAAAATAAGGAACTAGTTCTTTTAAAGTTAGAGGATTTTCAATTAATAAGTGATAGTACATAATAAAATATTCATCAGGTCTTAATAATTCTTTTAAAGCTATATAAAAAAGGTTATTGTCGATATTTTTGTCGATATTATCAAAATCAAATTTATCATCAGCAATATATTCTTCCATTTCTTTATCATCATCTAATATTTTTTGATTTATACTTATTATGTTTTGATTAAGGGCTTTTTTTAGGGAATCTAAAGTTTGAGGAGCTATTTGTAGTTTATCTTTAATAATATCATCCGTAAGTAGCATTCTATTGTCATCAAAAGTTTTTTTAAGTTTGTAATATCTATTCATCATATCAACCATTGGGATAGGTTTTCTTATTTCATTTTCTTCTACATAGATACTTCTTAAAATTTGTTTTTTAATTTTATAATAAGAATGAGTAGAGAAGGCTCCTAAATCAGGATTATAATCTTTTAAAGCATCAATAAGTCCCATATTTCCTTCTTGAATTAAATCTAAAATTTGTAAATGGTTAACTTTTTTACGATAGGAAAAAGCAATATTAACAACTAAATGCAAGTTACTATTTATTAAAGCTTCTTTAGCTAATTCATCTTTATCTTCTATATATTTTTTATAAAGATTTTTTTGCTCTTCCATGGATAATACAGGAAACTTGGATATTTCATTTATATATTGTTTTAGACTTTTATTACTAGATTGACTTAATAATTCATCACTAGTTTCAATATTTTGATTACTCATAAGTTCCTCCTTAAACTGTTATTTTCTTGACCTAATAGGTTTATGTTATAGATGTTTGTTTTATATTTTTTGATAGTTTGATTATAGAAAAGTTCATAGTCATCTGTATTAGAAAAACTAGTTACTAATTTTTCTCTTAAAGATATAAGGCTATTTTGAACTTCTTCTTGTGGAATATTATACAATGTAGAATATTCTTCTATAGTATATTTAAAATCACCAAAAAGGATTTGATAATATAATTCTTTTTCAAGATTATTTAATGAATCTTTTACATATAAAAAATTTATAATGTCTGTTGGTGAGATAGGTTCATAATGAAGATTATTAGTATTTGGATAAGGTAAATTATGGCTAGTGATATTTTGATAAATTTTTTTTAATTTAAGCATAATTTTATTTTCAAGATGTCTTATTTTGTTAGTGTTAGATTTAAAGGTAGAGGCAAGGTATCTTGAGGTTACAAATTCATTTTTTAATAAACGATTATATAGTATAAAATATTCTAAAGGAGTTAGACTCTTTTTTAAAGAAAATAAAATATATTTATCATTTAAATCATTTATAATGTTTTCAATTGGGGAAGAAGTACTTGGAATAAAATCTTGTAATTCACTAGTGTTTTCTTCTCCAACGCTTTGATTCATGCTAATAAAAGTTTGATTATAAGTTCTTTTAACAAGTCCTAACATATATGGAGTGATACTTAACATAATGCAAATAATTTCATCATTGACATTTTTGTATTCTTCAATAATTTTTTTATATTTATTAACTAATTCAATAGTTTTACTTGGTTTTCTAATTTGACAATCTAAATTAGAAATACATTTTAAAATTTTATTTTTTATCCAAAATTCAGAATAAGTAGTAAAAGCTCCAAGACTTGGTTCATATTTTTCAATGGCATAAATAAGACCAATATTACCTTCTTGAATTATATCTAATATTTGTAAATTTTTAATTACTTGTTTGTATTGAAAAGCAATTTTAACGACAAAACGAAGATTACATTTTATTAAAGTTTCTTTAGCTAATTCATCCTTATCTTCATGATATTTTCTAGCTAATTCTTTTTGCTCTTCAATTGATAAAATAGGATATTTTGATATTTCATCAATGTATGCCTTATAACTATCATCATTAAAAAAATCACTAAATTTTTCATTAAATATCTTGTTATTTTTTTCACACATAAAAATCACCTAGCGTATATTATAACAGAAAAATAAAAAAAAGCTACTTAAAATTCAAACGATTGTTTATGTAGAGAAAAAAACTCAAAAAAATTTGAAAAAAAAGTTGACAAACAAAAGTGAATCGTTTAATATATGAGCTACCAATTCACTTAAAGGCGAATTGGTGCTAGTATCACACTAGTCAACCCCTTTTTATTCTTTTTAGTAGTTACCTTAATTGGTAACTACGCTTTTTTTATTATTTGTTTTTTTTAAAAAAATTTGTATAATTAAAATGTCAAGGTGGTAATATGGATTTACAAAATATTAAAGGGATAGGAGAGAAGACTATTCTTTCATTATATGATTCTAAGATTTATAATATTGATGATTTAATTAATTTTTTTCCTTATCGTTATGAGATTTTAAAACCTGATATTTTAACTAATACAAATGATGGTGAAAAAGTATGCGTAAATGCTTTAGTATCAAGTGAGGTCAAAGTAAGTTTTATTAAAAAAAATTTAAATTCGTTGCGTTTTAAAGCTTTAGTAAATGGTAATCTTGTATGGGTTACGATATTTAATCGAGCTTTTTTGAAACAACATTTAAAAATAGGTAAAGAAATAATTATAATGGGAAAATATCTTGCTAAAAATAGAAGTTTTGTAGCTAGTAATATAAAATTAGGTAAGTTAGAGAATAAAGAAATTATACCGGTATATCATAATGTAAAAGATATTAAAAGTTCTAAGATAAGTTCTTTTATAGATGAGGCTTTAGCTAATTATGAGGCCTTAGAATATATACCTTTAGAATATCAAAAAAAATATCAGTTTATTAAAAAAAATGAGGCTTTAAGAAATATTCATTTTCCTAAAAGTGAAGAATTATTAAATGAAGCTAAGAGAATGCTTATATATGAAGAATTATTTGTTTTTTTATTTAGAGTACATTATTTAAAGTCTTTAAAAGATAGTGAACTAGGAATAAGTAAAAATGTTGATTATCAAAAATTAGTAGATTTTCTTAAATCATTACCATTTAGTTTAACTAGTGACCAGAAAAAAGTAATTAAAGAGGGATTAGAGGACTTTCAATCTAAGAAAAGAATGAATAGATTAGTTTTAGGTGATGTAGGAAGTGGTAAAACAATTGTTGCAACAGCTTTAATGTATTTAAATACTTTAGCAGGATATCAAAGTGCTTTTTTAGCTCCAACTGAAATATTGGCAACTCAACATTTTTATTCAATTTATAAATTATTAAAAAATTATGGAGTAAATATTGAATTATTAATAGGAAGTATGAGTAAAAAAGAAAAGAAAAGTGTAATAAAAAGAGTAAATGATGGTGAGATAGATATTTTAATTGGAACTCACGCTATGCTAAACGAAGAACTTACTTTTAATAAATTAGGATTAGTTATAACTGATGAGCAACATCGTTTTGGGGTTAAACAAAGAAAAGATTTACAAGAAAAAGGAATTAAGCCTGATGTTTTATTTATGAGTGCTACACCAATTCCTAGAACTTATGCTTTAACAATTTATGGTGATATGGATGTGTCTTTTATTAAAGAAAAGCCTCAGGGAAGAAAAGAAATAATTACTCAAGTAAAAAAAGAAAGTGATTTAAGAAGTGTATTGTTAAAAGTATTAGAAGAGATTAAAAATAATCATCAAATTTATGTGGTTGCTCCAAGACAATTAGAAAGTGATAATAGTGAATTAAAAACTGTTAATTTATTAAAAGAAAAATTTAATATAGCTTTTAATGGGAAAGTGCCTATAGATGTATTACATGGTAAGTTAAAAGGCAATATAAAAGAAGATATTATGAATAATTTTAAAAATGGAATTACTAAAATACTTATAGCGACCACAGTTATTGAAGTTGGAGTTAATGTTCCAAATGCAACAACTATGATAATTTTTGATGCTGACCGTTATGGACTTGCAACTTTGCATCAGCTTCGGGGAAGAGTGGGAAGAAGTGATGTACAAAGTTATTGTTTTTTAATATGTAATAAAGAATTAGAACGGTTAAAAGTTTTAGAAGAAAGTAACGATGGCTTTTATATTAGTGAAAAAGATTTTGAATTTAGAGGTGAAGGAGATATTTTTGGACAAAGGCAAAGTGGAGATATGACTTTTAAAATAGCAGACTTAAGAAAAAATTATGATGTTTTTTTACAAGTAAAAGAAGATGTTTTACATTGGTTAGACACTAAAGAGTATTTAAAAATGCCAAGTTATCAAAAAATTATCGAAGAATTAGAATTTAATAATTGACAAAATTTAAAGATTATATTAAGCTGTATATAGCGTAGCTATAAACGCTACGCCGATTCATAATCACGACTTTTAAATGAGAGTGAATCAACAAACCCCCTGAAGGAGCCTTTTTGTGGCTCCATTTTTTTTAATCTTAATTTATAATAGTTTATAAAAAAAATAATTTTGATAGTTTGAATCAAGACCTAATTACCACACTCGATTGATTATTGTGGTAGATTACGTCAAATTTAAGCAAGAATTAAGTAAGAATTAAGCAAGATATATTGAGTTTGAATAAGAATAATAGTATAATAAATATACAAGATTCTGAGGTGAATTTAATGAAAAATTATATACCACCATTTACAATAACGAGTAAAATGATTGATTATGTATCTAGTATTATGGAAAAAATAGGAAAATTAGATAATTATGCTAATTTTAATAAAATGCCAACATTAAGAAAAAACAATAGAATTCGTTCAATTCATTCTTCTTTAGCAATAGAAGCAAATTCTTTATCAATTAATCAAGTCAAAGATTTAATTTTGGGCAAAACTGTTATTGGACCCCAAAAAGAAATTCAAGAAGTTAAAAATGCGTATAAGGCTTATGAAATGATAAATGATGTAAATCCGTATTCTATTAAAGATTTAAAAAAAATACATGAAACTATGACTTATTTAATTGTAAATAATCCTGGAGAATTTAGAAAAGGAAATGAAGGAGTATTTGATGAAAATGGTAATTGCATTCATATGTGCCCTTTTCCAGAGCAAGTAAATACATTAATGAATCAATTGTTTGATTGGATGAAAAAAAGAAAAAATGACATACATCCATTAATATTATCATCTATTTTTCATTATGAATTTTTATTTATTCATCCTTTTGAAGATGGAAATGGTAGAACAGCTAGGTTATGGCAAAATATTATTCTTTATAATTGGAAAGAAATATTTGGATATTTACCTATAGAATCAGAATTAAAGAAATATCAAGATGGATATTACAAGGCAATTGCAGACTGCAACAAAAATGGGGATTCTACAATATTTATTGAGTTTATGTTAAAAATGATTGATGAAGTTTTGGAAGAATTAGTTATTACTGCTAGCGTGCCTATTACAGAAAAAACAATTAATATTAGAAAATTATTACAGGTAATGGATTATAATGTTCCAATGACGGCAAATGATATTATGAATAAATTAGGAATTAAATCAAAAGAAACTTTAAGAAAAACTTATTTAGAACCAGCTATAAATGAGGGACTAGTGGCTCTTACTATTTCCGATAAACCAACTAGTAAAAATCAAATGTATTATAAAATTTAAATATAAAAGGTAGTTAAGAAATAAATCTTCGCTACCTTTTTAACTAACAAAATTCCTTTGATTTTAAAAAGTAAATGAAACTTAGGTGAATAGACAATAAAATTTTAACATGCCTAAAGTAAAATTATAAATCTAATTAACCTTTCGGGATTTTTATTCTTAAAAACTTTCAATTGTAATTACCTGTTTTGTTTTGTATAATAAAAATGTTGAAAGAAAGTGATTGAAATGAAAAAAAATTTAAAAATAGTTGGTAGTTTTTTAATTTTGTTTACAACTTTATTATTAATAACAGGTTGTGAAGAAAAAGATTTAACGAAAGGAACGATTGAAAATATGGAATATAGTGAAACAGAAGATGTTACAAATTATGTTAAAATTGTTACAAATAAAGATAAAGTAATTATTTTAGAATTATATCCTGAAGTTGCTCCAAAAACAGTTGATAATTTTCAAAAATTAGTTAAAGAACATTTTTATGATGGATTAATTTTTCACCGTGTTATAGAAGATTTTATGATACAAGGTGGTGACCCTCTTGGAACAGGAATAGGGGGAAGTGATGAAACAATTAAGGGTGAATTTAAAAATAATGGAGTAGAAAA
Source organism: uncultured Bacilli bacterium (assembly GCA_947631205.1). Lineage (GTDB taxonomy): Bacteria > Bacillota_I > Bacilli_A > RF39 > UBA660 > Ventrenecus. The sequence continues at coordinate 23,735 of CANRKL010000002.1, forward strand.
TAATTTAAAACATGAAAAAGGTGTAGTTTCCATGGCTCGTAGTCAAGATATGGATTCAGCTTCTAGTCAATTCTTTATTTGTACAGGAGATAATTTGTCTTATTTAGATGGAGATTATGCAGCCTTTGGGCGTGTTATTGCGGGATATGACACAGTAGAAGACATATCTAAAGTAAATACTGATAATAATGATAAGCCTTTAAAAAAACAAAGTATGAAAACAGTTCGTTTTGTAAATATAACAAAGGGAGATGAAGAAGATGAATAAAGATTTAGTAGAAAGATTACTACCAGGTCTAACTCATGATGTAAGTTATTTTGAAGCCTTATATCCTAAAAGAGATTTAGATGATAATGCTATTGTTACAAGATATGCTCCAAGTCCTACTGGTTTTGTTCATTTAGGTAATTTATTTCAATTAGCAATATCTCGCAAGATGGCTTTACAAACTAAAGGGGTTTTATTTTTAAGAATTGAAGATACAGACCAAGAAAGATATGTGGAAAATGGAATAACTAAAATAATTGAAGCTGTTAAACAGTTTGGATTTACATTTGATGAAGGACCAATAAATGAAGATGAACAAATTGGTAAATATGGTCCTTATATTCAAAGTATGAGAAAAGAAATATATCAAACATATGCTAAAGATTTACTTTTAAAAGGTCTTGCTTATCCTGATTTTACTACTAAAGAAGAATTAGATATTTTAAGAAGTGAACAAGAAAAAAGTAAGAAAAGAATTGGTTATTATGGAAAATGGGCGAGAAGTAGATTTTTAAGTGAAGAAGAAATTATTAAAAAATTAGATGAAAAAGTTCCTTATATAATTCGATTAAGAAATAATGGCGATTTTAACCGAAAGGTAACAGTTATAGATGCCATTAGAGGTAAGTTAGAGTTTCCAGAAGATGATATAGACCAAGTTCTTATTAAAAATGATGGACTTCCAACTTATCATTTTGCTCACGTAATTGATGACCATTTAATGCACACTACTCATGTTATTAGAGGAGATGAATGGTTAAGCAGTCTACCTATACATCTTAACTTATTTAAAATATTAGGATTTACACCACCAGTCTATGCTCATATTCCACCATTAAGTAAAAAAGAAGGAAATACAATTAGAAAACTATCTAAAAGAAAAGACCCTGAACTTGCGGTAAGTTATTATCATGAAATGGGAATACCTAATGAAGCTGTTATGCTATATTTAACAACTATTGCTAATTCTAATTTTGAAGAATGGTATTTAAGTCATGAAGATGAAGATATAGATAATTTTGAAATGAGTTTTAATAAAGTAGGAGTAACTGGAGCTTTATTTGATATGGAAAAATTATTAAATATTTCTAAAAATATTTTAAGTAAAATTACAGCTTTAGAAATGTATGATAAAACTCTTTTGTGGGCTAATAATTATGATGAAGACTTTGCGCGTATTTTAAAAGAAAATAAAGATATTGCTGTAAAAACATTTGATATAGAAAGAAATACAGAGAAAAGAAGAAAAGATTTTGCCATGTTTAGTGAAGTTAAAAATAATATCTTTTATATGTTTGATGAGTTATTTGTAGCTGATAATTATGAATGGCAAAAAATAAATGATATAGAAGAGATTAAAACAATTTTAACAACTTATATTAATGATTATTATGATACTTTAGATGATGAAGAAAGTTGGTTTAATAAAATGAAAGATATGTGTGATAAATTAGGGTATGCTTCTAATATGAAAGAGTACAAAAAAAATCCTGATATTTATAAGGGAAGTGTAGCAGATTTATCAACAGTTATAAGAGTTGCTTTAACAACAAAAGCTAAGACTCCTAATTTATATGATATAATGCAAATTTTAGGAAAAGATAAAATAAAAGAACGTTTTAATAGAGTAAAATAATGAAAAAAGAACAATTAGAAAGAATGTTAGAAAAATTAGCTTGCTCTAAATTCCGTTCTTCTTTTCATTTAAAAGAAAAAGATATATTATACTTAGAAAAAAAGGGATATCAAGAAATAAAAAGACATGCTTATCAATTTATTAAAGAACGACTTGCTCCTAAAAATCCTATAAATGATGGAAAACAAACACCAATGAGGGGACACCCAGTATTCATATCAGAACATGCAACAGCGACTTGTTGTAGAAGTTGCCTATATAAATGGCATCATATAAGTAAAAATAAAGAATTAAGTGAAAATGAAATAAATTATATTGTAAGTATAATAATGTTATGGATTACTAAAGAATATCAAAAAAATAAAAATAGTAAATAATTGTTAAATTATAGTAAAGTTATAATAGAAATGGATAGATAAATATGAAAAATAAAAAATTTGCGGAAGGATTTTGTTTCAAAAAACTATTTATCTTTTTTGTAATAGGTTGCTTATTTGGAACATATTATGAAGAAATATTATGGTTTATTAATAATGGAATTTGGACTAATAGACAAGGAATGATTTATGGGCCTTTTAGTCCTATATATGGATTAGGTGTCTTTTTGTTTATAGTTCTATTAGGAAAAAATAATGATAAAAGAAATCTTTTAAAAACATTTATTTTTTCTTGTTTAATAGGAGGATTTTCAGAATATTTAACTAGTTTTATTGCTGATAGAGTTTTTGGGGTTGAGTTTTGGGATTACAGTAATTTATTTTTAAATATTAATGGAAGAACAACTATACCATACATTTTAGCATGGGGATTAATGGGTTCTATTTTAATGAAATTAATTTATCCTTTTATCTCTAAATATATAGAAAAAATTCCTTTGAAAATAGGGAATATTCTTTATTATATATTATTTGTTTTTATTGTATTAGATTTAGTTATAACTTATAGTGCATTTGGAAGAATGGCTTTAAGAAATAATGGAGTAGAACCTTTTACAATCATAGGAAAATTATATGATAAATATTATAATAATGAATTTATGTATAAAAAGTTTCCTATCATGCGTCCTAATGATTTACATAATGGAACAGATAAAGCTTCAAACTTTAATTGGGAGGGAAGTAAAATTATTGGTCATGCTTTTTTCAATATAGATGGAGAAGCTTATACTAATTCTAAAGAAGCATTTTTAAACGGTTATAATTTAGGTGTTAGAACATTTGAAGTCGATATGGAATTATCAAAAGATAATAAACTTGTGTTAATTCATAATTGGGAAAATGATAATATTTTAACAGAAGAAGAATTTTTAAAGACTAAAATAAAAGGAAAATATACTCCTTTAGCATTTACGGATTTATTAGATTTTCTAGCCTCTTATCCTGATATTTGGATAGTTACTGATACAAAATATATTAAAGAAGAACTAGTAAAAAAAGAATTTGAAGAAATGGTTAGGATAGCTAAAGAAACAAGTAGAACAGAATTATTAAATAAATTAGTTATTCAAATATATAACGAAGAAATGTATGATACAGTAAAAAATATTTATCCTTTTAATAATATAATATTTACTTTATATCAAAGATGGGACGGTAGTGATATAAATGAATTTGAAAAAATTTGCAAATGGAGTAGTGAACATAATATAAAAGCTGTTACGATGTGGACAAATATTTTACGAAAAGAAGTCAAAGACTTAGCTGATAAATATAACTTAGATATTTATGTTTATACGGAAAATGATATAAATTTTGCTAAAGAACATATCCTTAATGGGGCAAAAGGAATATATACTGATACTATATATAAATTGGAGTAAAAAATGAATTTAGAATTAATAGAATGGACTGAAAAAGACTATTTAGAATTAGAAGAATATTTATTAAGTTATCAAAATCTTTCTTATGCTTTATTTACTCAAAAAATTACTCCAACTAAATATCCTATTATAGGAATAAATTTGCCATTACAAAGTAAGATAAGTGATAAAATAAGTAAAGGGTATTCTACTAAATTTATTGATAATTTAAAAATAAAATACTTGGAAGAATTAAATATAAAAGGATTTGTTTTAACTAAATTAGAAGAAAAAGAGTTAGATAAAAGATTAGATAAGTATGTTTATCAAATAGATAATTGGTCAACTTGTGATTCTTTTTGTGCAAGATTAAAAATAGTTAAACAAAATCAAGAAAAATATTTACTTAAAATAAAAAAATATCTTAAAAGTGAAGAAGAATTTGTGATAAGAGTAGGTTTAGTATTATTATTAAATTACTATGTTGAAGAAAAATATATTAAAGAAATATTATTAGAAGTAAGTAAAATAAAAAGTGATAAATATTATGTTAATATGGCAATGGCTTGGTTAGTTGCAGAATGTTATATTAAAGAAAAAAATTTGGTGTTACCATTTATTCAAAATAATTCTTTAAATACTTTTACTAGAAAGAAAATTATTAGTAAACTTTGTGATTCATACCGTATTAGTGACTATGAAAAAGTAATGTTAAAAAATTTATATAGAGACAAATAGTTGTAATTTAAATCTCTTTACAATTAGAGAAAAGATATGCTATACTTTAAAACGAAATGTGGTGATAACTTGAAGGAACTATCATATCCATTTGATGTGGAATATTTAATAAAAAATAAAAAGAAAATAAGAAAAGAATTAATAAATAAACCAGGGTTAATTGAAAAAAATATTGCTATTTTAGGTGGTTCTACAACTAGTGAAATAAAAAATATGTTAGATATATTTCTTTTAAATCATGGAATAAAAGCTAATTTTTATGAATCAGAATATAATCAATATTTTGAAGATGCGATGTTTGGTAATCCTGAATTAGATAATTTTAATCCAGATATAATCTATATTCATACTTCAAATGTTAATATTATTAATTATCCAAGTATAACTGATGATGAAAAAGAGATTAATAATTTATTAAATAGTACTTATGAAAGATTTGAAAAAATATGGGACAATTTATTTGCAAAGTTTAATTCAGTTATTATTCAAAATAATTTTGAATATCCTTACTATCGTTTAATGGGTAATAAAGAAGCAAGTGATATTCATGGACGAATTAATTTTATTAATCATTTAAATCAGAAGTTTTATGATTATGCGAATAAACATAGTAACTTTTTTATAAATGATATTAATTACATATCAGCTTGTTATGGCTTAGATAAATGGGCTAATCAGTTTTATTATCATATGTATAAATATGCTATGGAAGTTCCTGCTATTCCTTTTTTAGCGTCTAATTTAGCTAATATAATTAAATCAATATATGGAAAGAATAAAAAAGCTTTTGTGTTAGATTTAGATAATACTTTATGGGGAGGAATAGTTGGAGATGATGGAGTTAATAATTTAAAAATTGGACCTGAAGTTTCTAGTGGGCAAGTATTTTTGGAGTTTCAAAATTATATTAAAGAACATAAGAAACTAGGAGTAATTTTAAATGTTGATTCTAAAAATGATTATGAAAATGCCATTGCCGGATTAAATCATCCAGCGGGGTCTTTAAAACCTGATGATTTTATAATTATTAAAGCTAATTGGGAACCTAAAAATTTAAATGTTAAAGCAATTAGTGAAGAATTAAATATTGGAGCTGATAGTTTTGTTTTTGTAGATGATAATCCAGCAGAAAGAAAAATTGTTAGTAATTATATTGAGGGAATAGCTACTCCAGAGATTGATGTTCCTGAAAACTATATAAGAATTATTGACCACAATGGTTATTTTGAATTAACTAATTATACTAAAGAAGATTTAAAGAAAAGTGAATTATATAAAGATAATGCTAAACGTAGTCAAATGATGTCAACTTTTGATAATTATGAAGATTATTTATTATCATTAAAAATGAAAGCTGAAATAAATTCATTTAAACCAATTTATTTAGAGAGAATAAGTCAATTAAGTAATAAAAGTAATCAATTTAATTTAACTACAAAAAGATATTCTCTAGCGGATATTGAAAATGTTTTAAACGATGATGATAAAATAAAAATATATGGTAAATTAGAAGATATGTTTGGCGATAATGGGGTTATAAGTGTTGTAATTGGTTCAATAAAAAATAAGGTTGAATTACATATTGATTTGTGGATTATGAGTTGTCGTGTTTTAAAAAGAAATATGGAATATGCCATGTTAGATGAACTTGTTAAAGAATCTTTACAAAAAGGTATTAAAACAATTTATGGTTATTATTATCCAACTCTTAAAAATAAAATGGTAAAAGACTTTTATGATTTACAAGGTTTTGAATTAATTAATGAAGATGAAGAGGGAAATAAAACATATAAATTAGAAATAAATAGTAATTATGAAAATAAAAATAAAGTTATAGAGGTGAATGGAAAATGAAAAAAGAAGAAATATATGAAAGATTAAATAATGTATTTAGAGATATTTTTGATGATGAAAGTATTGTTGTAAATGAAAATACTACAGCTAATGATATTGAAGATTGGGATTCTTTAGAACATATTAATTTAATAGTTGCAGTAGAGCAAGAATTTGGTATGAAGTTTAATATGAATGAAGTTACTTCAATGAAAAATGTTGGAGAAATGGCATCTATTATTTTAGAAAGAGCTACAAAATAAATTTAAATTAAGTAGTGGGTGATAAAGTAATGGGTTTGATTTCTATAAATTTTTTGCTTTTAGCAGTTATAACAATAGTTTTATATTTTATAATTCCTAAAAAGGTAAGTTGGGTAGTTCTTTTAGTTGCTAGTTTAATTTTTCTTTTTTATGATAATTTTAATATTAAAAGAGTTTTAGAAGCTTTAATAGTTTTTGGAACGTCTTATTCTTGTGGAATATTAATAGATAAATATCATGATAGTAAAAAAGCTAAAGTATTTTTAGTTTTGGGGATTGCTATTATAATTGGTTTATTATCTTATTTGAAATATAGCAATTTATTTATTAATACAGTAAATCATATGTTAAGTATAATTAATTTACCTTATAGTTTTAAATTAGTTAAGCATAGTTCTTTAATTGGTCTTAGTTATTATTCTCTTATTATGATAAGTTATTTAGTAGATATTTATAGAGGAACTAATAAAAGTGAGAAAAATCCTTTTAAATTAGCTTTATTTATGAGTTATTTTCCTATTTTAACATCAGGTCCTTTTATTAAATATAATGAAATGAAAGAACACTTATATAATGGGCATAAGTTTGATTATGATAGAATGTGTAGAGGTTTACTTAGAATTGCTTGGGGATTATTTAAAATATTAGTTATATCTTTAAGAATAGGTATTTTTGTTGATAAAGTTTATGGGGATATAAATACTTTTAATGGGGTATATATAATTATTGCTATGCTGTTATATACAACTCAATTATATACTAATTTTTCTGGTTCAATTGATATTATTATGGGTGTTTCAGAAATTATGGGAATACCTTTACCAGAAAATTTTACAGCGCCATTTTTTTCTAGGACGATTACGGAATTATGGCGTAATTGGCATATAACACTTGGTGGTTGGTTAAGAGATTATATATTTTATCCTTTATTAAAATCTAATGTAATGCAAAAGTTAAATAAAGTTTGTAAAGAAAAATTTGGTAAAAAGATTGGTAAAAAAATACCTTTGTATTTATCAATGTTAATTATGTGGATATTAATAGGAATATGGCACAGTGGAGCTTATTCAATGATTATTGGTTCAGGATTATTACAATTTGTATATATGTTTTTTGAAGATAATCTAAGTCCTCTTGCTAAGAAAGTAAATAAAAAATTAAAGATTGATAGTGATAGTAAATCTTATCATATATATCAGACTATTAGGACTTATGTGTTATTTAGTTTTTCAATGATATTTTTTAGAGCTTTAAGTGTTAAAAGAGCTTTAAAAACTATTAAAAATATTTTTGTATGGAATCCTTGGGTATTATTTGACAATAAATCTATTTATGAAGCTGGACTTGATATACTTGATTTTCGAGTATTAATTATTGCTTTAATTGTATTATTTGTTGTAGAGAAAATATCACGTAAGGAAGATGTTAGAGATAAATTATTTAAATGTAATATATTTTTACGTTGGACTCTTTTATATGCTTTGATATTTGCAATTATTATCTTTGGATGTTATGGGGTAGGATATGACCCAGCTAAGTTTATCTATCAACAATTTTAGGAGGGGGGGTATTGTGAAAAAATTATTAAGATGTTTTATCTTTTTAACAATTTTTATGGTTTTGTTTGTTAATGTTTTTAAAGTTTTATGGATGGATAATTCACCTTTATCTCATTTTTATAGGGAACCTAAAAATTCTATAGATATTGCTTATATTGGAGCAAGTAATGTTTATGTTCATTTTAATAGTACTTTAGCATTTCAATTATATGGATTTTCTACTGGTCTTTTATCTGGGGGTTCTCAACCTTTTTTAGGAGTTAAATATTTATTAAAAGACGCTAAGAAATTACAAAATCCTAAATTATATATTATAGATTTAGCGAAATCTGGTTCATCAAGTTTTTCAGAAAGTGGGTTTAGAGGAATAACTGATTCGATGCCTTTTTCAAAAAATAGAAGTGAATTAATAGATGAGGGACTAAAATATTTAGATGTAAAAAAAGAAGATTATTATACATATTACTTTAGTCATTTTATATATCATAATCGTTGGAAAGATTTAGGGAAAGCTAATTTTTCTTTAGAAGATAATTTTTATAAGGGATTCTTTTTAGGAAATTCATCAGTTACTACTAAACATTTTTCTAGTAGATATATTTGGCCTTCTAAAAGTATCCCTATAGATGATAAAGCTAAAGAGATTTTATTTAGTTTAATTAATTATATCAAAGATAATAATTTAAATACATTATTTGTTATACCTATAAGATTTTATGGTAATGAAGAAGCCCAAAGAATAAATACTGTTGTATCTATTTTAGAAGAAAATAATTTTGATGTTATTAATTTTAATAAGGTGAGTGGACTACATATTAATTTTGAAAATAATTTATATAATAATGACCACTTAAATATATATGGTTCTACTAAATATACTCTATATTTTGCTAAATATTTAAAAGAACATTATGATTTACCTGACCATCGTGATGATAAGAATTATGCTTCTTGAAATAAAGAATATGAAAGATTGAAAACAGATTTTAATAAGCTAACAAAGAAAAATTATGATGATATATTAAATGAATATTCGAGTTTATTTTAAGGGTGTTTAAATTGAAAAAATTAATAAGAGCTGTTTTCTTTGTTGTTATTTTTATAATTTTGTTTAATGGGGTTTTTAAAGTTTTATGGTTAGATAAAAATTCAATTGGTTATTTTTATGATGAACCTAAGAATTCTTTAGATATTGTATATATAGGAGCTAGTAATGTTCATTATCATTTTAATTCTCTTTTAGCGTATAATTTGTATGGTTATACAACTGGTTTAATGTCTAGTGGTGGTCAAAGTTTTTTAGGGACCCTAAATTTAATAAAAGAGGCAGAGAGACTACAAAATCCAGAATTATATATTATAGATTTAACAAATGCTTATCATTTTAATTTTTATGAAGGTGATGTTAGGAAATTAATTGATTCTATACCTTTTTCTTCTAATCGGACAATGTTAGTTTCTAATATATTACAGCATAGTGGAGTTAAAAAAGAAGATTATATTAATTATTATTTTAGTTATTTGGTATATCATAATCGTTGGAAAGATATAAGTAAAATAAATTTTGTGGGAGATAGTAAGATATATAAAGGGTTTTATTTGAATCCTTTATCAGTTAGTACAGAAAGTTTTTCATCTTCATTTCTGTGGGATAATTCTAAAGAAAAAATAAGTGATGATGTGAAGAGGGTTTTAGATGATTTAATTACCTATATTAAAGAGAATAATTTGAATGTTTTATTTGTTGTTCCTATTAGGTTTAATAGTGGAATGATAAAACTTAATACTGTTATATCTTTATTAGAAGAAAATGATTTTTTAGTTATTAATTTTAATAAGGTAAAAGAATTAAATATTGATTATCAAAATGATTTTTATAATAAAGAACATTTAAATGTTTATGGTTCTACTAAGTATACTTTGTATTTTGCTAAATATTTAAAAGAACATTATGATTTATTAGACCATAGGGATGATAAAAAATATGTTTCTTGGAATAAAGAATATGAAAGATTTAAGAATGATTTTAATCTACTTACTAAGAAAGATTATGATAGTCTTTTATTAGAATATCAAAATATTTAATAGACAATTATTTTACTTGATGCTAAACTTTTATTAGGAGGTAGTATGAAAGGTATAATTTTAGCTGGGGGAAGTGGTACTAGATTATATCCAATTACGGAGGGTATTAGTAAGCAGTTAATGCCAATTTATGATAAGCCAATGATTTATTATCCTTTATGGACTTTAATGATGGCTGAGGTTAAAGATATTTTGATTATAACTACTAGAGAAGACCAAAAAAATTTTCAAAGATTACTTAAAAAGGGAGAAGATTTGGGAATTAATATAGAGTATCTTATTCAAGAGAAACCAGAGGGTTTAGCACAGAGTTTTATTATTGGAGAGAAGTTTATTGGAAATGATTCTTGTGTGATGATTTTAGGAGATAATATATTTTATGGGTCTAATTTTAAAGAATTATTAATTATGGCTAGAGATAATGCTATTAGAGGGTATGCTACGATATTTGGAAGTAAAGTAAGGGACCCTCAAAGATTTGGTATAATGGAAGTAGATAAGAATGAAAATATTATAAGTGTTGAAGAAAAGCCAATTTATCCTAAATCAAATTACGCTATAACAGGGTTATATTTTTATCCAAGAGGGGTTTCAGAGAAAGCTTCTCAAATTACAAAATCTTTAAGAGGAGAATATGAAATTACTGCATTAAATAATCTTTATTTACAAGATAATCGATTAAAAGCCAAAGTTTTAGGGAATGATTTTACATGGTTTGATACAGGAACTTTTGATAGTCAATTAGAGGCTTCTAATATGATTAGAGCTTTAGAAAATAACAAAGATAGAGTTATATGTTGTCCGGAAGAAATATCTTTTAGAAATGGCTGGATAAATGAAGAAAAAGTTTTAAAAAGAGCTAAGTTATTAGAAAAAAATAGTTATGGAAGATATTTAAGTAAGATGGTTATGGAGAGAGAAAAATGAAGTATTTAGTTACGGGTGTGACAGGGCAATTAGGTTATGATGTTGTAAAAGAATTATTAAAAGAAGGCAGGGAAGTAATAGCAACAGGTAGGAAAGACAATACTACCCTATGTTCTTCTTATGTAAAATTAGATATTAATAATTATCAAGAAGTAAAAAAAGTTATTAAAGATATTAAGCCTGCTGTTGTTATTCATTGTGCAGCTTGGACTAATGTTGATGGGGCAGAAGATAATATAGAAGAAGTATTTAAGACTAATTATGGGGGAACTAAAAATATTGCTTTAGGTTGTAAAGAGGTTGGAGCTAAAATGATTTATATTTCAACTGATTATGTTTTTAATGGAAAGGGTGTAAAACCTTTTAGGGAAGATGATAAAAAAGAACCTTTAAATGTATATGGGCTTTCTAAATCAGTAAGTGAAGATTTGGTTATGAATTTATTAGATAAATACTATATTGTGAGAATATCATGGGTATTTGGAATTAATGGTAAAAATTTTGTTAAAACAATGATTAGATTAGCTAATTCTCATGATAAAGTAAATGTTATAAGTGACCAAGTAGGAAGACCTACATATACTAAAGATTTAGCTAAGTTATTAATAGAAATGTCTTTGAAAGATAAGTATGGTGTTTATCATGTTTCTAATGAAGGGGAATATATTTCTTGGTATCAGTTTACAAAAGAAATATATAAATTAATGGGAATAAATACTTTTGTAAATCCGGTTACTACAGAAGAATATGAGTTATCTAAAGCTCAAAGGCCTTTTAATAGTCGTTTAGATACATCTAAATTAGAAGAAAAGGGATTTAATAAATTACCTGATTGGAGATTAGCTTTAAAAGATTATTTGGAAGAATTAAAAAAGAGTGATTCTTTAATATTAAAAAGAAAAAGATAGAATAAATTATAGCAAAGAAAAAACAGAGTCACTGTTAACAAAGAATATGAAAAAAATAGAATATATTTATATTGAAGCAGCTTACCTAATTGAATATGTCTATTTAAAGCTTTTTAAAGAAATAGAAAATTTTAGTCTTTATTGTAGCTTTAAAAATATATTAGATAAAATTGTTATTAGTATGATATAATTAAGTAAGTGATAAATATGTCGCTTATTTTTTAAGGAAAAGGTGATTAATTTGGCAAATAAAAATAATATAAAAAATGTAAGCAATAAAAAATTAAGCAAAAGAAAATTACATTTTAAAAAATGGATATGGTTAATTTTAGCTATAATTTGTTTTGGTTTTGTTGTTTATTCTTTTATTAAAATCTTTTCTTGGAATTTAGATAATAAAGCTATTGAAGCTCAAACTGATGAAATAGAAGAGATAACGAAAGTTGAAGAAGTTCCACCAAGTGAAGAAGATGTTGTTGTAAATCCTCCAGAAGATACTCATACAGGACCATATTGGGAATATATTAATTTACCTTTAATAAGTGTAGATTTTAATGAATTAATTCAAAAAAATAGTGATACCGTAGCTTTTTTACGAGTTAATAATACTAACATTAATTATCCCGTTGTGCAAACTTCAGATAATGATTTTTACTTAACTCATGCTTATGATAAAAGTAGTAATGATGCTGGTTGGGTATTTATGGATTATCGAAATAATTTAACTGATTTAGATGATAATACTATCATTTATGCTCATAGTCGTCTTGATAAATCAATGTTTGGAACTTTGAAAAACATTTTTAAAAATGATTGGTATAATAATACTGATAATAGGGTTGTTTATTTATCAACACCAACAGAAAATACTTTATGGCAAGTTTTTTCTGTATATACGATTCCGACAGAAACTTATTATTTAACTTCTAATTTTAAATCAGAAGAAGAATTTCAAAAATTTATTGATACAATGTTAGATAGAAGTAGATATAATTTTAATGCTGATGTAAATACAAAAGATAAAATTTTAACATTATCAACTTGCTATGATGACTATAATAAAACAGTTTTACATGCCAAACTTATAAAGAGTCAAAAACGTTAGGAGACCAACTATGAAAAAATTTTTAAGAATTTTTGCAAGTATAATATTAAGTTTAAGTTTATTTGTTCTTTTATTTTTCTTAACACTTACATTTGTCTTACGTATTTCTTTAAATCCTAAAACTATTTCTCAAGTTGTTTTAGATACGGATTTAAGTAGTATTTATAATAATATGGATATTGCTAATCAAGAGGTTACTAAAAATATTTATGATGCCTTAAATGCCATAGGTATTCCTAAAACAACAATTGATGAAGTAATTAACTCTTCAGGTACTAAGAATTTTGTTGCTAAATATTTAACAGATACTGTTAGTTATTTAATACTAGGAAAAGATGAAAGTCCTATAAGTGAAGATGATTTAATCCATCTTTTTGAGGATAACTATGAAATTATAAGTGAATCACTTGTTAAAAATAATGTTACTTTATTAGATGAATATAAAGATGTTATGAATTCTTATGTTGTAAATAATGCTGATACTTTAATCTCTTTTTTTCCAACTCCTAAAGAACTTTTAGGAAAGATTAAAAAAGAAGATATAATGATTATTAATAATATATCTTTAGAAGATATAACAAATACTTTAGCTTTTTTAATCAGTAATAAATTTTTAATATTTTTAATAGTTATGTTAATTGGAGTAATGTTTCTTTTATATTTATTAAATCATCGTAAATCATATCAATATCGTTATTATGCTGTAACATTTACAACTTATGCTTTTTTACTAACGGGAGTTCTTATCTTTTTATTAACGGTATTTAAGAGTGAATTTATTGATAAATTACCTAACTTAATTGAACTTGCTAATTACTTAGTTAATACATTAAGTAAAATAATTAGTATTGAAATAGTTTTAGTTATTATAATGGCTATAATATTTTCAAGTATTTATCACAAAAAGAAAAGAGGTTTCTCATGCGTGATTATTTAAAGGCTTATATTAAAGAGATAGAAGCTAATTTAAAAAAAGAAAAAGAATTTAGTAAAGATGATTTAGAAAAATTTAAAACTAAAATAATGTTTTTTCAACATGAAAGACTTATTCATTTATTAGTAACATTATTTTATAGTTTATTTGCCCTTATATTTATGATTTTAGGAATAATATCTTTATATTTTTTAATTATTTTTGGGATTCTTCTTCTTTTTGTGTTATTCTATATTAGACATTATTTCTTTTTAGAAAAAAATGTTCAATATTTATATCATTTATATGATACAATGATAGAGAAAGTGGTGAGATAATGACTTTATGGGAAGATTTTGAATATCGTGGTTTAATAAAAGATATTTCTAGTCCTAATTTAAAAGATATATTAAATAATGAAAAAATAACTTTTTATTGGGGAACTGACCCATCTGCAGATAGTTTGCATTTGGGACATTATAGTTCTTTAGTAACAGCTAAGAGATTAGCTAGTTATGGACATAAGCCTATTTTATTGGTTGGAGGTTCAACAGGACTAATTGGGGACCCAAGACCAACAGCTGAAAGAGAAATAATCTCTTATGAAACTTTGAATCATAATTTAGAGGGAATAAGAAAACAAATAGAAAAAATATTTGATAATAAAGCTTTAGTAGTTAATAATTATGAATGGACTAAAGATATTAGTTTTTTAGATTTTTTAAGAGATTATGGAAAATATATTAATGTTAATTATATGTTAGATAAAGATATAATTAGAAGAAGATTAGAAACAGGTATCACTTATGCGGAGTTTTCTTATACATTGCTCCAAGGTTATGATTTTCTTCATTTATTTCAAAATAATAATTGTATATTACAAGTTGAGGGTTCTGACCAATGGGGAAATATTACAACGGGAATTGAATTAATTAAGAAAATTTTAGGAAAAGAAGCATATGGTTTTACTATGCCTTTAATATTAGATTCTAATGGTAAAAAGTTTGGTAAAAGTGAGGGTAATGCTTTATGGTTAGACCTTAATAAAACATCTTCTTATGCTTTATATCAATATTTAATTAATACTGATGATAAAATGGTTATTGATTATTTAAAAGTGTTTACTTTTTTAACAAAAGAAGAAATAGAATCTATTAAAGAAGAACATGAAAAATATCCTGAAAAAAGACTTGCTCAAGAAACATTAGCCAGAGAAATAATTACAGATATTCATGGAAAAGAAGAATATCTTCATGCTTCATCTTTATCCAAAGTTTTATTTACAGGAGAAGTTAATAATTTAACTGATGAAGAAATAGAAATGATTTTTAAAGGAGTTCCAACGTTTACGATAGAAGAAGATAAGTCTTTATTAGATACTTTAGTAGATTTTAAAATAGCTTCATCTAAAAGAGAAGCTAGAGAATTTTTAGCTAATAATGCAATTAGTTTAAATGGAAATACTATTAATGATGGAGATTATCTTTTGACTAATAAAAGAACTTATCATATTATTAGAAGAGGAAAGAAAAAATATTTTCTTGTAAAAACAGCTAGAGATTAGTTGTTTTTTTTGTGTGAATTCGATATAATGTTATTTAAGAAAATAAGGTGGCTATATGAGAAAAATTTTTGCTTGTTTAGATTTAGGTAGTGATATGTTAAAATTAGTAGTTGGAGAAAGTTTTAAAGGAAAGATTAATATTTTAGCTTCAGTTTCTAATGAATCAAAGGGAATCAAAGAGGGATTTATTGATGATGCCCAAGTCTTAATGCCTAAAATCAAAGAATTATTTAAAAAAGCCGAAGAAATTCTTGGCATATCTATAACCAAAGTGATTTTAAGTATACCATCTTTAAATGTTAAGTTTCATATGAATGAAGGTTATTCAACAATTTATAAAGAAGAAACAACAATAAGTAATGAAGATTTAATAAGAGCAATGCAAGCATCTTCATATAATCAAATAGATGATAATGAAGAGTTAGCATCGATTATGCCAATATCTTTTAAAGTTGATGAAGAAGTAGTTTCTTATCCTGTTGGTAAGGTCGGAAAAAAGTGTAGTGTCAAAACAATATTTACAACTGTTCCTAAAAAAAATGTTATTCCTTTTATTAAAGTTTTACAAAAATTAGGAATTGAAGTTATTGATACAACTTTTGGAGCAATTGGTGATTATTATGAATTAAAATCTAAGAAAAATGATGAAGAAGTAGGGGCTATTATAAATATTGGATATGATATAACTGAGGTTTCCATCTTTAATAAAGGGGTTTTAACTAATATAAAGCCTTTAAATATTGGAGCTAAAGATATTGAACATGATTTGTGTTATATTTATAAAATTACTAATCGTGAAGCAAGAAATTTACGAATGAATTTTTGTTTAGCTCATGGTAGAGGTTCTAGTACTACTTTGAAAAGAACATTTACTAATAAATTAGGAGAAGAACTTAGTTTGAGTGAGTATGAAGTAACATCAGTTGCCTCATCAAGACTTTCTGAAATACTTAAATTAGCAAAAAAAGAAATAAATCACTTAACAAAAAAGGAAATTCATTATATAATAATCACAGGTGGAGTAAGCGAAATGACGAATTTTAACTATTTAGTTGAAGAAGTCTTTGGTCATTTAGCTAAAATTGGTGTAACCAAAGAAATAGGGGTACGCGACAATATGTATTCTGCCACGGTAGGACTTATAAAGTATTACTTAGATAAATTAAAATTAAGAAATCAAGAATATTCAATATTAAGTGATGAAGATTTAGAAGATTTAAGTGGAATTGGCCGAAAGATTAGTATTAATGAAAATTCATTATTAGGAAAATTATTTGGTTATTTCTTTGATAATTAAGGAGGATAAAGATGGAAAATTTAAAAATCGACCCGATTGCAAAAATTAAGGTTTTTGGTGTTGGTGGTGGCGGCAACAATGCTGTAAATAGAATGATTGAAGAAGGAGTCCAAGGTGTTGAATTTTATGTTTTGAATACTGATTTACAAGTATTAAATGCTTCGAAAGCTAAAAATAAGATTCAAATTGGTAAAACAATTACTAATGGACGTGGAGCAGGTTCTAATCCAGAAGTAGGAAGAGAATCAGCTTTAGAAAGTAAAAAAGAAATAGAAGAAGCTGTTAAGGGTGCAGATATGGTATTTGTAGCTGCTGGATTAGGTGGCGGGACAGGTACAGGGGCTGCTCCAATTATTGCTGAAATAGCTCAAGCTTCTGGGGCTTTAACAGTTGGTATTGTAACTAAACCTTTCCGTTTTGAAGGAAAAAGAAGAATGGAATATGCTTTAGTAGGTTTAGAAGAATTAAAAAAACATGTGGACACTTTAATTGTTATTCCTAATGACAGATTAAGAGATATTATAGATAAACAAACAACATTTGAAGAAGCATTTAAAGAAGTAGATAATGTTTTACACCGTGGTGTTCAATCTATTTCTGATTTAATTGCTGTTACAGGAATTGTAAACTTAGACTTTGCTGATATTAAAACTGTTATGGAAAAATCAGGAACAGCTTTAATTGGTATTGGAATGGGTGTAGGAGATAATAGAGCTGTAGAAGCTGCTCGTCAAGCCGTATCAAGTGCTTTACTTGAAACAACAATTGATGGTGCGACTGATGCGATTATCAATATTACTGGTGGTGACTCACTAACCTTATTTGAAATAGAAGATGCTGTAGAAACAGTTAGAGAAGCCGCGAATTCTGATATAAATATTATATTTGGAGCAATTCCTAATAGTAACTTAACTGATGAAGTAATTGTTACTGTTATTGCTACAGGATTTGATGGTAAAAATAAAGAATTAGAAGAAGATGAAGATGATGGGGATTTACCAAAAAGAAGAGTAATAGATGATGTTGATAATGATTATGATATTCCATCTTTTCTAAGAAGTAAAGATTATTAAATTTAGGGTGCAGTATGGAAAAAGAAAAAAAGAATAATTTAGTGGTTATTTTATTAGTAATTTTTGTAATGATATCAACTTTATTAGCAGGATATATTCTATATGATAAATTTTTAGATAAAGATAAACAAGAAAATTTAAATAATAATCCTACTACTAATCCTAATGAAAATATGGATACTAATGAAAGTGAAGTTCAAGAAAATAAAATGGTTTCTAAAATAAATGATAATAAATATTGGGTTTATCAAGCTAATTATCCTAAAGATGTTAAAGCAGATTATTATATTTTAGGGACTAATGTTTATTATGCTAAGGATATAAAAGCTCCTTATATAAACGTTAATTCTAATTATGCTAAAGAAGCTAATGATGAAATAAAAAAGGCTTATGATGAAGCTCTTCAAGTATATAACCAAGGTGTTGAAAATAAAACTGATTTTGTTGAAATTTGTGATTATGAAACTTTTATTGATAATGATATTCTATCTTTAGCTTATGAACTTAAATTTGGAGCAACTGCTGTTACGAATCCCGATTATTATACTTATAATATTGATTTAAAAACAGGAAATAAACTATCTTATAAAGATATATATACAAAACTTGGTTTTACGGAAAATACTATAAATACTAAAGCTAAGGAAAAAATAAAAGAAGAATTAGATGAAATGTATCAAGATGCTCATTTTGATTCATTTGATTCTTATTATAATGAAAGTGTTAAAAACTATGAAGAAAGTGTTGCTAATAATACAATAAAATATTTTATTGATGAAGGTGAATTAGAAGTAGTAGTTACAATTTTTGCTCCGTTTGAAATGCAATATTTTATTAGAACTATTGAAATAGATTAGACTTTGTAAGTCTTTTTTATTTTTTTTAACTTTTTTTTATAATTCGACAAAATAAGAAGATAAAATGTTGTATATTTTAAAAGGGTGAAGAAATGACTATATATTTAGATGCCCTTTTTTTTCTTAATTTCTATTTCGACTTTCTTTTATTATTGACTTTAAGTGTTACCTTAAAAAGGAACGCTAGAATTACTCGCATTACTCTCAGTAGTTTAATCGGGTCTCTATCAATATTAGTCTTATTCTTCCCCCTTAATAATTTTTGGTTATTTATTTTTAAAATTGTCTTAGCCATTATTATGAATATTGTAGCTTTTGGTCTTAAAGATAAAAAATATACAATAGAAAACATTAGTTATTTTTATATGATAAGTACCATTTTAGGAGGATTTTTATATTACCTTAACTTAAGTATGAATGAACAATTTAATGGATTTGTTTTTGTCTATGAAGATTTTTCATACAACTATGCTTTTTTACTTATTCTATCCCCACTTATTTTACTTTTATATATCAAACAAAGAAAAACATTTAGAGAATATCAAAATATTATTCCTCTTGAAATAAAGTTTAAAAGTGGAGAAATTATTAAGATTAATGGATTTTTAGATACAGGTAATAGATTAATTGACCCAGTTAGTAAAAAGAAAATAATTTTAATAAATAAAAAAAAGATAGAGCATATTAAAGATAAAAAATATTTATATGTACCATATAATTCTTTAAATCATCATGGATTAATAGAATGCTTAAGAATTGAATATATTATTATTAAAGATGTAAAGTGTAAAAATTATTTAATTGGGATAAGTACGGATAATTTACTTAAAAATGGAATAGATTGTGTTTTAAATGCTTATTGTTTGGAGGAGATAAAATGTTAAAAAAGATTATTAATTGGTTAAAAGCTAAGTATAATGAATGTTTTTTTATAGGTAGTACCGATAAATTACCACCACCTTTACCTAAAGAAGAAGAATTATCACTACTAATTGAATCTAAAAAAGGGAATATGGAAGCAAAAAATAAACTTATTGAACATAATTTAAGATTAGTGGTTTTTTTAGCTAAAAAATATGAAAGTACTGGTTATGAATTAGAAGATTTAGTAAGTATTGGGTCTATTGGCTTAATTAAAGGAATAGAAACATATAAGATTGATAAAAATATTAAATTAGCAACTTATGCTTCAAGATGTATTGCTAATGAAATATTAATGTTTTTAAGAAAAAATAAAAAAAGAAAGAAAGAAATATCTTTAGAAGACAGTTTAAATTATGATGCTGAGGGAAATGAACTTCGGCTAGAAGATGTCATTGGAACTGATATAGATTTAGTAAGCGATGCTTTTGAAAGTAAACAAGAAAAAAAATTTATAGCTAGTGAATTAAATAAGTTAAATCCACGAGAAAAACAAATAATGATTTTAAGATATGGCTTAAATAATACAGAATCTTATACTCAAAAAGAAGTAGCTGATATGTTAGGAATAAGTCAATCTTATATATCAAGAATTGAAAAAAAAGTAATTAAAAATTTAAAAGAGTTAGTGGAAATGGATTGAAAAATAAAGTATTATTTCGTAAAATGGTAAAAGGAAGTGGTAAATTTGCAAAAAGACCGTTTTATGTTAATAATGCTTTTATTTATTTTATTTATAATTGGTGGAATTATGCTTATTAGTTTTATTAAAGTAGAAAAAAAAGAGATTACTAAGAGTGATTCAATTAAAATCAAAGAAAGTTTTGAAAAATTAAATAATCAAACTAATGAAGCTAATAATCGAATTTATCCTTATGTATCCTTAGAAAATAATAATCCCTATATTTATTTAAATGATGAAGATGTTTCCAGGGAACTTCAAAAAGAAAATATAATAATTTTACTAGGTGATGAAAGTGATGCTTATACTAGAAGTTTAATGCCTATTTTAACTGATGTTTTAAATAGTTTAAATATTAGTGAAGTATATTATTTAAATGTTAATTATATTAGAGAAGAATTAGGATTTGATGACCAAGATAATGTTATTGTAAAAAAAGAAGGTAGTAGAGGCTACTATGCTATTTTAAATGATTTAGAAGATTTTTTAGAACCATATTATGTCAAAAACAATGAAGGTAAATTAGAAGATACTAAACATAAAATTATTAAATCTCCAACTTTAATTGTTAAGAAAAATAATAATTATTTTTTACATATTGGAACTATTAATACGCAATTGTCAGGTTATGATAAACTAACAACTAGAGAAATCGAAAAAATAACAGAAAACTTAACAAATATATTAAGTGGAATAAATTAGAAGATTTGATACTCATAAAATTATTTGACAAAAGTCTTTAGAACTGTTAATATTTTAATGAGGATGTGATTGTGTGATAAATGAAAGAATTGTTTTAACTCCAGAAGATATCTATGAAAAAGAGTTTAAAATTGATGCTAGAGGTTATCGACCTCAAGAAGTAGATAATTTTCTTGATTTAGTTATCAAAGATTATGGTGAATTTATTAAAATAATTCATGCTTATGAAAAAGAATATCAAACAATAACTAAAGAAAATAGAGAATTAAAGTCACAGTTGCGTCAATTAGAAAATAAGTTAGAAGAAGAATCATCTTCTAGTAGTGGAAGTAATAATGTTGACATCTTAAGAAGATTAAGTCAATTAGAAAAAATAGTTTATAGTAGAGAATAATAACTGGACAAATGCTGCGTGCTAGTCACGTTGAGGAAAGTCCTTGCTCGCACAGCCTGAGATGGTTGTAGTGTTTGTGCATAGGGAAAAAATAACCTATGGGTCTTTTTTAAGATACGGATTTGAAATAACCTGTCAAATGGTTAAAGTAGATATAAAAGTGCCAAAGTGACGAACAAAAGGGAAACCTTGGAAGTGGAACGTGGTAAACCCCACAAGCGAGAAACCCAAATTATGGTAGGGGAGCTATTATTTTGGAATCAAACAAAATAATGGACCTTTTTGTAATAAAAAGGTAGATAAATATTTGTCGCGTATTAATACGTACAGAACAAGGCTTATAAGTTATTATTTTTATTAAAATAAGGAGTGATATGCTTGTTTAGTATAGGTAGAGATTTACAAGAAGCTAGAGCCTCAAGTGGTCTTTCAATAGAAGAAGTCTCCCACGATTTAAATATTAAAGATGTTGTTTTAGAAAACATTGAAGCTGGAAATATTGGTGGATTTAAAGATATATTTGAATTAAAAGCTTGGATTTTATCCTATGCCAAATATTTAGGATTAAATGAACAACATATTATTGATAAATTTAATGAATATATGTTTGAATATACTTCAAAAATTCCTGTTAAAGAGATTGAAAAAAAAGTAATGGAACATAACAAAGAAAAAACTGTAGAAAAAGTAGTTTCTCCATATACTAATCCTACTGTGAAAAGTTTTCCTAAAAGTTATATTTTAATTTATGTTCTATTAATATTAGTGGTTATTATAATTATAATATGGAGTATCAATCAAGTTGCATAGGAGGTGCTTATGAATACAGCAAATAAACTAACAATTACTAGAATAGTTATGGCTATTTTTATCATGATTTTTTTAATGATACCTTGGGAACAATTTGGTCTTTCTTTTCCAACATTTATTATGTCAGGAAAAATATTAATTGATACAAGATATTTAGCTGTTGGTGCAATATTTTTAATAGCTTGTATAACTGACTTTTTAGATGGCTATATTGCTAGAAAAGAAAAGAGTGTAAGTGATTTTGGAGCTTGTTTGGATGCCATAGCAGATAAATTATTAGTAAATGGCTTATTAGTTATCTTAGCTTATAATGGATTTATTTCAGTAGTTGTACCAGTAATAATTATAACTAGAGATATAGTTGTTGATGCTTTAAGAATGTTAAGTGCTAAAGAAGGAGTAATAGTTAAAGCTAATAATTTAGGAAAAGTTAAAACTATTTTAATGATGGTTGGATTAACGTTGTTACTATTTTATAATGTACCTTTTGAGTTATGGAATATAAAATTAGATATTATTTTGATATATTTAGCAACTATGATGTCAGTTGTATCAGGAACTGTTTATTATTTTGAAATATCTAAGAAAATAAGTATTAAATAGGTGAAGAAAATTCACTTATTTTTTTATTCGACAAAATAAGCTAAAATATACCTCTTGTCTAATATCAAAACT
>CANRKL010000003.1 GCA_947631205.1 uncultured Bacilli bacterium
ATAATTATATTACACACCTTTACTATAATTAGTATAACACTCGATGTGTTTTACCTGCGAAAAAAATTTACACCCTTTAATTTTTTGAGTTTGATTTTATATACTTAAGATTTTTGATAGTTATTTCTAGCATATTTTTTCTTTTAGTTTCCATAATAATTTTAGGTGGAAGTTTATGAAAAAATTGAAATTTTTGTTAAGACTTTTTTCTTTTATGGTTTTATCTTTGGTTGTTTGTTTGTTAGGAATTTATGTTTATGCTTTTTTTTCACCAAAGTTAGAATTAAAGAATATGGGAAAGATTTTTATTTATGACTCTAATGAAAGTTTAATTTATCAAGGTTCTGGGTCTAATGATTGGATTAGTTTAGATGATATTTCGGATAATTTAAAGAATGCCGTTATTAGTGTGGAAGATAAAAATTTTTATAAACATCATGGGTTTGATTTTTTAAGAATTATTAAGGCTTTTTATTTATTAGTTAAGAATAAGAGTATTACAGGGGGGGCTTCGACTATTAGTCAGCAGTATATTAAAAATATGTATCTTTCTTTTGACCAAACTTGGGGGAGAAAGTTAGAGGAGGCACTTCTTACGGTGGAGTTGGAGGTTCATTATAGTAAGGATAATATTTTAGAGGGTTATTTAAATACGATTAATTATGGTGAAGGTAATTATGGTATTGAGGATGCTAGTCAGTTTTATTTTAATAAAAGTAGTAAGGATTTGTCTTTAGAAGAGGCAATTATGTTAGCTGGTATTCCAAAGAATCCTAGTAATTTTAATCCTGTTAGTAATTATGATTTATGTGTTGAAAGAGCTAAAATTGTAGCTTTAACGATGGTAAAAAATGGATATATTTCTCAGGAAGAATATGATGGCCTTTTTCAAGATGTTATTCCAATTTATGGAAAAAGGGAACAAAATAATAGTCAAATGATTATGTATTATCAAGATGCGGTTTTAAATGAATTAAGTGAAATAAAAGAGGTTCCTAAGAGTTTATTGGAGTCTGGTGGTTTGAAGATTTATACGGCTTTTGATATGAATGCAATGCAAAAGTTGGAGGAGTCTATTTTAAATGTTATGGGTAAACAAGATGATTTACAGGTAGCAAGTTTAATGGTTGACCCAAAAACAGGTGGGGTTTTAGCTTTATCAGGTGGTCTTAATTATGCGGTTAGTCAATATAATCGAGCAATTATGGCTAAAAGACAGGTTGGTAGTACAATGAAGCCTTTCCTTTATTATGGGGCTTTAGAAAATGGACTGGTTTCTTCTTCGACTTTTAGAAGTGAATATACAACTTTTAATTTTGCTAATAATAAGACTTATTCTCCTAATAATTATAATAAACTTTATGCGAATAAGGATATAACGATGGCCGCGGCGATTGCTTTTTCGGATAATGTTTATGCGGTTAAGACTCATTTGTTTTTGGGAACGGATGTTTTAACTAATGTAGCTAAGAGGTGTGGTATTAAGGAAGATTTGGATAGTATTCCTAGTTTGGCTTTAGGTACTGATGAGATTTCGATGATTGATTTTGCTCAGGGTTATCAAACTTTAGCTAATGGTGGTGATGAGATGGATTTGTTTTTTATTTCAAGGGTTGAGGATATGTTTGGAAATGTTTTGTTTGAAAGAAAGTTAAAGCATGATTTTGTTTTAAATAGTAATGATGTTTATATTTTAAATGAGATGTTATCTAATACTACTAATGCCGCATTTAATGATTATACTGTTCCAACAGCTCTTTCTTTAGCTAATAGAATGAGTAGGAAGTATGCTTTGAAAACTGGGACGACAAATACTGATTCATGGGCAGTTGGTTATACTCCAGATTTACTTACTATGGTGTGGATTGGTAATGATGAAGCGTTGGAAACGGATTATACGGCTAGTTATTATTCTAAGGAGATTTGGCTTAATACAATGGAAAAGTATTTAGATGGGACGGGAGATAATTGGTATGTAAGGCCTAAGAATATTGTAGGTGTAGTAAGGAATAGTATTACTGGTGATAGTAGTGTTGTTGATAATCATAGTACAATGTTTTATTATGTTCGGGGAACCGAAGTTTCGGTAGGTAGTTAGGCATATAAAAAAAAGTAAATTTAATTAATGAAATACTTTTAGGTAGTTGGCATTAATAATTTACTTTTTATTTTTGAATGTTAATATTTATTTGATAGGTGTTTTCTAAATCAACTTCTTCTAAATTGATGGTAAATCCTCGTTCTTCTAGGTTTTTAACGAAGTCTCGAACATCATTAATAGCGGTTTTTAAATCCATATGTTGTTCTTCTTTTTGTTTGGCTTCGTATTCTGGGTCTAATTTTATTACTGAATCAATCGGATCTATTATAGGTTCGCTGTTTCTTGCTGTTATTTCTTCTATTTTGTTGTTTGGTTCTATTGATGATTGTTCTTTATTTAGGAAAAATGGGAAGATTGGGTCGGTTGTTTCTTTTTGGGGTTCAGAATTTAATATTTCCCCTATTTTGCTTTCTTCAACTATTGGTGGGGTATCAAAGTCTTCTAATACTTCAATGGTATCAATAGTTTCTGGTTCTTTGTTTAATGAATCTAATGATAATTCTGGTTGTTCTTTTATTTCCATATTCATATTGGCCGCCTCATCTTCTAAAAAGTTAAAGAATTTATTTGGTGTTATTGTTGCACCTCCACTTTCTTCGTTATTATCATTTTCTTGTGGTACTGCCTCGGGAATTATATTTTCTATAATATTAGTTGGTGGAGTTATGTCTACGGCATTTTGCATGATTTCTTCAACGTTTGGTTCTAAGATGTTAGCATTTCCACTTTGGTCTTGTTCTCCTCCATCTTTATATTTTTTGATTTCCATATCTAATTGTCTTACTGTCATTCTTTTGTTGATGATTTTTTTAAGCCATTCATTTTGTTCTTCTTTTGGTATTGCTAAGAGACTTCTTGCATGTCTTTCACTTATTTTTTCTTCTAATAAGGCATCTTGAACTTCAGGCGCTAAATTTAGAAGGCGAAGTTTATTGGCTATAGTGCTTTGGCTTACTCCCATTTTTTCAGCTAGTTGTTCTTGAGTCATATATCCCCTATCTAAAAGGTTTTTATAGGATTTAGCTTCTTCAATAGATGTTAGGTTTCTTCTTTGAATATTTTCAACTAATGCTATTTCGGCACTTTTGTTATCATCGATATTAGATACTATAGCTGGAACTTTTTTTAGTCCGGCCATTTGGGATGCTTTGTATCTTCTTTCGCCAGCGATTATTTCGTATTTGTTCCCTAGTTTTCTTAATACTAAAGGTTGGATTATTCCATGTTGTTTGATAGAATTTGATAGTTCTTTTAGGCCTTCTTCATCAAACGCTAATCGTGGTTGGAATCGATTGGGTATTATATCTTCTATTGCTATTTGTTCTACTTTTTGTTCTGTATTCACTAAAATCAGCCCCTTACCGCTTATTTTATATATTTTTATTTTATCAATTTTTTTTGATTTAGGCAATCATATTTGTTATATTTTTTTCTTTATTTTATCATATGTTCTTGGATAGATTGGATTAGTTGGTTTTGTTTTTGTAATTTTTATTAGGGTTCTATGTCCTTTTTCTTGTGGAAGTTCTAGTTCTTTTATTTCGATTATTTTGGCATTTAATTTAGTTAAGGCTATTTGGCTTTGGTTGATTTCTTCTTTAATGTTTCCTTTCATTACTAGATAGGAGCCATTGATTTTTAAAGCTGGTATTCCAAGTTCTAAGAGTATTCTTAGTTCGGCAACAGCTCGTGATGTTATGTAATCGTATTTTTCTCGATTTTCTTTGGTATATTCTTCTGCTCTTTTTTGGACGATTGTTACATTTTTTAGGTTTAATTTTTGAACACAGTCAGTTAAAAATTTTATTTTTTTGTTATTGGAGTCGAGAAGTGTTACTTGAAGATGTGGAAAAACGATAGCAAGTACTAATCCAGGGAATCCTGCTCCGGAACCGATGTCTAATAGACTTCCTTCTTTTAAATCAGCTATTTTAGTTAAAGTTAGGGAATCATAGAAATGTTTTATGTAAACTTCTTCAAGATTTTTTATAGCTGTTAGGTTGGTATGTTTGTTGTATTCTAAAAGGAAGTTTGCATATTCTTCTAATTGTTGTTTGGATTTTTCTGGAATGTTTAAGTTTAATTGATTTAAGTAGTTCATTTTTCTTTTTATAATCAATTTTATAGAAATGTTTTAATTAATTCTGTAATTGATTCTCTCCTTTCTCCTTATTATATTCTTTTTTTAAGTAGATATTTAAGACGGCTAAATCATTAGGATTTACTCCACTTATTCTTGATGCTTGTCCTAGGGATATTGGTCTTATTTGTTCTAGTTTTTGACGAGCTTCGGATGCTAAGTTTTTGATTTTTTGATAATCGATGTCTTTAGGAATTTGTTTGGATTCTAATTTACTCATTTTTTCGACTTCTTTATAGGTTTTATTTATGTATCCCTCGTATTTTATTTGTATTTCTACTTCTTCTTTAATGTTTTTAGGATATGGTATTGGTTTTATTTGTTCTAGTAAAGAGATTGTTATTTCTGGTCTTTTTAAGAGATTGTTATAACTTGTTGATTTGGGAATGTCTATATGATTTTGGGATAAGATTTCTTTTCCTTCTTTAGTTAGTTTTTGAGTTTGGAAGTATTTTTGACATTCTTCTATTTGTTTTTTCTTTTCTAAGTAATTTAAGTACTCTTTTTCTTCAATGCTTCCTACTTCTTTGGCATATTCTCTTAGTCTTAAATCGGCGTTGTCATGACGAAGGATTAGGCGGTATTCAGCTCTTGAGGTAAGCATTCGGTATGGTTCTTTGGTTCCTTTGGTTACTAAATCATCTATTAAAACACCGATGTAAGCATCACTTCTTTTTAAGATTAGTGGTGGATGGTTTTCTAAACTTAGACTGGCATTTATTCCCGCGATTAACCCTTGACCAGCTGCTTCTTCATAGCCACTTGTTCCATTTATTTGGCCCGCTGTATAAAGATTTTTTATGATTTTGGATTCTAGGGATGGTTGCATTTGGATGGGGTCAATTGCATCATATTCGATAGCATAAGCATATTTGGATATTTCAGCGTGTTCTAATCCTTTTAGGCTATGAACCATTTGTTCTTGAATATCTTTAGGCATTGATGTAGAAAATCCTTGAAGATACCATTCATCATAGTAAAGGCTTTCTGGTTCTAAAAAAAGTTGATGTCTTTCTTTGTCTTTGAATCTAACTAATTTATCTTCAATACTTGGACAGTATCTTGGCCCTACTCCTGTTACATATCCCCCATACATAGCTGATTTTTCTAAGTTGTCTAATATGATTTTATGAGTTTTTTCATTAGTATATAGAAGATAGCATTTTTGTTGGTCATTAGGATTGTAGCTTGCTTCATCAAGGCAGGAGAATGTCCAAAGTTCGTCGTCTCCTTTTTCTTCTTGCATTTGGGTAAAGTCTATAGTTTTTGCTTTGATTCTTTGGGGGGTTCCGGTTTTTAGTCTTTGAATTTTTATTCCATAGGTTTTTAATTTTTCACTTAGATAGTTGCTTCGGTCTTCACCATGGGGGCCACCTTTAGTGTTTTCATCTCCTATTAAGATATTGGCATTTAAGTATGTTCCTGTGGTAAGGATTACTTTTTCACTTGTGATTTTTGTTTGGTCTTCTAAAATTACTCCTTTTACTTCATTGTTTTCGATTATTAAGTCTTCTACTTTACCTTCTAAGATTGTTAAATTGGGAGTTTGATTTAGAATTTCTAACATTTTTTTAGGATAAGTTATTTTGTCAACTTGGGCTCTTAGTGAACGGACAGCTGGACCTTTGGAGTTATTTAACATTTTGATTTGAAAATGAGATTGGTCAGTTACTTTACCCATTAGGCCTCCTAAGGCATCTATTTCTCTTACGATTATTCCTTTAGCTCTTCCTCCGATTGAGGGATTGCAAGGCATATCTCCTATATTTTTTTTATTCATAGTAATTAATAGGGTTTTATGGCCTTTTTTGGCAGAGATGTGGCTGGCTTCGATTCCGGCATGACCTCCTCCGACTACTATTATTTCATATTTCATTTTTTATCACTCTCTCATTTATTTTCCTAGGCAAAATCTTTTAAAGATGTTGTCTATTAGTTCTTCTTCATAGTATTCACCGATTATTTTTCCTAGTTTTTCCCAAACTTCTCTTATTTCGATAGCTAAGATGTCAACAGGAACATTTTTTTGATTTTCTTCAATTATGTGTTTTAAATGTTTTTGGGCTTCTTTAGCAAGGCTTATTTGTCTTGTGTTGGTTAGGTAGGCTAGGTTTTTATTTTCAATGTCGTTTAGTTTAAATTCTCTAATGATTTGCTCTTTTAGTTCTTCGATTCCTTCTTTGGTTTTGGTGCTTCCTTTTATTGCTTTTAAATTTTCGTCTATCTTTATTTTAGTTGGTAAATCTGTTTTATTGATAAAGATTAGATGTTTTTGGTTTTGTAGTTTTTCTAGTAGTTGTTTTTCTTCGTTGGTAATTGGTTCGTTGTTGTTTAAAACTAAGATTGTTATATCAGCATTTTGCATGGTTTGTTCACTTTTTTTGACACCTATTTGTTCTATGGTATCGGTTGTTTTTCTAATTCCTGCTGTGTCTAAAAATTGAAAGAGGATTCCTTTATAGATAATTGTTCCTTCAACTATGTCTCTTGTTGTGCCACTTTGGTTGGACACTATTGCTTTTTCTTCTTCTAGTAAGGTATTTAGTAAGGAACTTTTGCCGACGTTTGGTTTTCCAACAATGGCTATTTTTAAGCCGTTTTTGATTAGTTTTCCATTTTGTGATTCATTGACTATTTTGGTTAGTTTTTGATTTATTTCAGTTAGTATTGGTTCAATGTTTTGTTTGGTTATAACTAATTCATCAGTGTATTCGGGATAGTCTATGTTTACTTCGATGTTAGCAAGAAGTCCTACTATTTGTTCTCTTAATTCTGTTATTAGTTTAGTTGTTTTTCCTGTTAAATTATTGATGGCTAGGTTTCGTTGTGTTGTTGTGTTTGATTCTAATATGTCTTCTACGGATTCAGCTTCTAAAAGATTTATGCGACCATTTAAGAAAGCTCTTTTGGTAAATTCTCCAGGTTCGGCTAGGCGAGCTCCATTGGTTATAATTAGTTCAAGGATTTTTTGGGTTACAGCATAACCGCCATGGCAGTTTATTTCAACAATGTCTTCTTTCGTATATGTTTTAGGTGATTTCATTATTGTAACTAATACTTCGTCTATTATTTGGTCTTGGTCTTTGATGTAGCCATAGTGAATTGTATGTGATGGTGAGTCAATTATTTTGGGATTGGAAAAAATTTTTTGAATGATTGGGAATGATTCTTCGCCACTTATTCTAATAATATTAATTGCCCCTATTCCTATGTTATTGGTAGCAATTGCGGTAATTGTGTCTAACATATAAATCCTCCTAACTGTTTTGGTATTATAGCAAATTTGTTTTCTGTTGTCTAATTTTATTTTGATAAATTGCTAAATACCATTATACTATGGATAATTTTAGTTGTAAATTAAAGCATAAGTAAAAAAAGTTATGGGGTAAAAATATTTCCCGGGAAATAAAATTATAAAAATAAAAAGACTTTTTCGGTAAAAATAAAAGTCCTTAATCTTTAGAGGATTGATGGAATTTTCCATCTTCATAGTAAAGTTCACTTTGATTGTCTTCACTTAAAACATAAAAACGATTGTCCATTTTTTCTTGTTTCTTTTTGATAATTGTTGGACTACAGTAGGCAACTGAATTATCTTCCATATCTTTTGTTACTACGGCATTGGCTCCAATTCGGCAGTTGTTTCCAATTGTTATGTTTCCAAGTATTTTGGCTCCGGCTCCAATATAGCAATTGTCCCCTATTTTAGGATTACCAATATTTTTGCTTCCTTTTGTTCTGATGGCTCCAATGGTAACTTGTTGAAATATTACAGCATTTTTGCCTATTTCAGTTAAATCAGAAATAAATATTCCTAACATTCCATGAGGAAAATAAGGTTTATTTTGAAATTTGGCGGGTATTCCAATATAACTTCCTTTTTTGTCTAGGTATTGTGAATATATAGAAGCCAATATGCCACTTTCTTTATGATGTGATTCTAAATACTCTTTCAATTCCCAAATGTCTTTAAACTTTAGGAATACAAAAAAACTTAGAATGCTTTTTAACCAATTTTTTAAATATATCATAGTAATTCACCAATCATATTATAAAAAAATATTTCTTTCTGTTCAAGATAGAATGATAAGTTTTATTAGTGATTTTTAGATAACTTTTTGATAATCATTAAAAAACAAATAAGTAATTTTTACCTATTTGCTCTTTGGTTAGCTATTTTATTTTTCAACGTATTTGATAACGACGTGGCGAGTTGGTTCTTCTCCTGTACTTTCTGTAGCTACTCCTTTAAAGTTTGTTAGTTTGTTATGAATAATTCTTCTTTCGTAAGAGTTCATATTTTCAAGCTCGGCATCTACTTTTGTATCTCTTACTTCTTTGGCAATTCTGATTGCTAATTTTTCAAGGGCAACTACTCTTTTTTCTTTGTAATTTGCTACGTCTAATATTATTTTGATATTAATCCCCCACTCTTTTTTGATATGAGTTTTAACTAGGTTTTCTAAGGCTTTTAAATTTTGGCCATTCTTTCCTATTAATAAAGGATTATTGTTTGAATACATTGTTAAGTAAATTGTTTCTTCACGGACACTTGATTCAAAATTAACTAAAATATCTAATTTTTCAATTATTTCTGCTAAGTAGTCTTCGATATTTTCAATAAGTTGTTGATATGATATAGCTTTGATTTTGATTTTATCTTCTTTGTTTTCTTTAGTATATATTATTTTTTCAGTTCCTAAAATATTTTTAGCTTCTTCTACAGCACTTAATAAGTTTGTTCCTTCTGTTTCAACCATTTTACTTCACTCCTTTTTTAGATGGCTTTTTGGGTTTTATTTTTATTATTTTATTTTTATCATTTTTTTCTTTATCTAAAACTTTTTTAATTATATAATTTTGAATTACCGCAAATCCGTTGGTAACTATCCAGTAAAAGGCAATGGCGGTTGGTAGATTGAATGAAGCTATAGAGATACTAATTATCATAAATTTAAACATAAAATTCATTTGTTGCATCATTTCATTGTTTTCTGTATTTCCTTGATTCATGGATTTTTTAAATGAGATGTAAGTTGTGATGATAATTAAGAATATTAAGATTATATAAATATATTCTCCTTGGGCAATTCCTTTCCATGGTGTTGTTCCTAGTTGCATTCCTAATAGTGAGCCTTCAAATATAGCTGGAACTTTATTGATGGCATCTAAGAAGGCAAAGAACAATGGAATTTGGATTAAAGCTACAAGACAGCCGGATACAGGATTTATTTTATATTTTTGATAGACCATCATCATTTCTTGACTCTTAGCCATCATGGAAGCATTATCGGTTTTGTTGGCATATTTTCTTTCAATTTTGGCTAACTCTGGTTGAGCTTTTTGCATATTATTGGTTTGTTTCACACTTTTTAATGATAATGGCAACATGATTAGTCTTATTAATAACCCTACTACCATAACTGAAATACCAAAGTTATTGAATAAGTATCCTAATTTTAATACTACTAAGGCAATTGGTCTTACTAAGATGGCTTGCCATAGTCCTTTATATTTATTTGTTGTTAGATTAAAGTCTTCACATTTAGGAAGTTCTTCTAGCTTAATATCTAACTGGTCATTGTAGGTTTCATATATTCTATATAGTTCACTATTTTCTTGTGGTTTACATAATATATCTTTTTGAACACTTTGGCCTGTTTCACTGTTGGTGACAATTTTATTTTCTGAATCTATTATGTAATCTTTTTTACCACAGCCTCCTGCTAATAGTAATGTGACTACTAAAATTGTTATTAATATTTTTTTATTATTTTTCATATTTTATCCTTTCTATTAAATTTAAATATTTTTTTTCTAATTCTTGAAAACTATACTTATTGCAGTTTTCTTTCATTATTATAATATAATCAAAATTAGTTCTCAACAAGTTTTTATATTTATCCATTATAACGCGCATTCTTCTTTTATTTTTGTTTCTTGTAACAGCATTGCCAATTTTTTTAGTTATTGCAATTCCATAATGGTTAAATCTATATTTTGTAGGTCTAAAATATATGGATAAGCAATCATTTTTTTGATATTGGTTACGATGAATAATTTCACTAAATTCTTGATGAGATTTAATCATTTCTATTTTTTTCATAGATAATTATCACCTTTTTCTAATTAATAAAAAAAATTTCCACATTAAAAATGTGGCTATTTACATAATCTTTTGCGTCCTTTTTTTCTTCTATTTTTTAAAATATTAGTTTCTTTGCGTGCAAAAAATCCATGTTTTTTCTTACATTTCCTTTTATTAGGTTGATAAGTTCCTATCATAAAGTTTTCCCTCCTTTTTTTAAAATCTTCATTATTATAATATTATTTTTTTTGAAAAGTCAACTTAAAATACATATTTTCTTTGGGGAATTGATTTTATTAACATATTAACAGCGATGTTGATAAAATTATTAACATAAATAACTTATTAACTTTTTATTAACACATGAAAAAATATTGAATGTTGATAACTCAATTTTATCCCATAACTAAAGGAAAAGTGATGTGGATAACTTGTGAATTTTTTGTGAATTGTAAAAATTATCTTTGAAAAAATAGAAAATTGAGTTAAGATATTGTTGAAAAATTTTATTAGACAGTGGGGTGGGATTTGATGAACGAAAAATTATGGAATGCTTTCTTAGAAAAAATATATTCAGAAGTCAATTCTGCCTCTTATCATGCGTGGTTTAAGGATTTAAAATTAATATCGATAAATAACGATAAAATACAAATTCAAGTACCTATGGAAATACATAAGAGAATTTTAAATGAAAATTATTATAATTTGATTGATGATGTATTTTTTAAATTGACTAATGTAAATTATACTTTTGAATTTTTATTAAAAGAAGAGATTACTGACACTTTAGAAGTCAATGTGGATAATGTGGATAAATTAAATATTACAGATGAGGAATTAGAACCTAAGACTAAGGCTGATGATAATTTTAAGAGTAATTTAATTCCGAAAATGAACTTTGATAATTATATAGTAGGGGATTCTAATCGACTCGCTAAAGTGGCTGGAATGGAAGTAGCTGAACAACCGGGAAAAATTTATAATCCTTTGTTTATTTATGGTAAAAGTGGGTTAGGGAAGACACACTTAATGCACGCGATTGGCAATTATATTGTAAGTCACTCAAATAAGAAAGTTTTATACACAACAAGTGAAATGTTTAAAGATGATTATGTAAATATTACAAATAATGCTGGTAATAATATTGAAGTTGCGGCAGATTTTAAAAAGAAATATCGTGATATTGATGTTTTAATTATTGATGATATTCAGTATTTAGTGGGTGCAGATAAGACTCAACAAGAGTTTTTCCATACGTTTAATGCCTTACATCAAGCCAAAAAACAAATTATCATTAGTTCTGATAGAAGTCCTGAGGATTTAAAGTTATTAGAAGAGAGACTTAGAAGTCGATTTATGTGGGGACTTCCTGTTGATATTTATCCACCAGATTATGAACTTCGATGTAAAATTATTAGACAAAAATTAAAAAATATGACTATTTCTACAAAAATTGATGAAAATGTTATTGAATATATTGCTAATAATTGTCAGAATGATATTAGATTTTTAGAGGGAACTATTAATAGACTAATGGCTTACACAGCTATGATTGTTCCTGAAAAAGTGGATTTAAATTTTGCAGTTGAGGCTTTAGCTGATTATGTTAATCACAATATTTATTCTACTAGTAGCATTGAAGAAATTCAAAGAGCTGTGGCTAAGTATTTTAAAATTACCGTTGAGGATTTAAAAGGAAAAAGAAAGAGTGCTAATATAGCTTATCCAAGAATGATGGGGATGTATTTAGCAAGGACGCTGACTGGTGAAAATTTAAATCGAATTGGCCTGGAATTTGGTGGTAGGGACCATTCGACAGTAATTCATGCTTGTGATAAGATTGAAAAAGATTTAAAAACTAATATAAAATTAGAACAACAATTAAAAGAAATTAGGAATTTGATGTAAGATGTTGATAGATTTTAGAAAATGTGAAAAGTTATCGACATAATTTTCATTAATTTTGATTAGTTTTTAAGGTCAATTTTTAATGTTATTAACATTATCCACCGTATTATTAATAATATGATATATTTATATAAATAAGAAAGAAGGAAAAAATATGAAATTTGCAATTGAAAAAAGTATATTATTAGAAAATTTAAATAATGTTATTAGAGGTATTTCTACTAAGAATGTAATTCCAGTGTTAAACGGAATAAAGTTTGAACTTACTGATAAGGGGCTTACTTTACTTGCTAGTGATAGTGAACTTTCAGTAGAAACTTTTATTGAAAGTAAGTTGATTACTAACATTTCTCAAACTGGAACTTTAATTATAAACAGTAAATATATTTTAGAAATTATTAGAAAGATGCCTAGTGATATTATTAATTTTGAAAGTGATGGAAATTTAAAAGTTAAGATTTTTTCTGATTTTAATGAATATAATTTAAATTGCTTAGACCCTAATGATTATCCAAATATTAAGTTGATAAGTCAAAAAGACCCAGTTATTATTAAGGCTGATTTGTTAAAAATGGTTATTAATCAAACATCATTTGCTATTTCTAATCAAGAATTAAGACCTATTTTAACGGGAATAAACTTTAAAATTACAGGAGATATTTTTGAATGTGTAGCAACAGATTCTTATCGTCTTTCTAAAAAAAATGTTAAACTAGATGACCCAGTTTTAAATGATATTAATATTGTTATTGCTGGAAGAAATATTATTGAATTAGAGAAAATATTAGTTGATGATGAGATTGTTACAATGAATGTTTTTAATAATAGAGTATTATTTGAGTATAAAAATATTAAGTTTCAAACAACTATTTTAGCAGGAAGTTATCCTAATACTACTAATTTAATACCTACAGATTTTGAAATATTTGTTAAATTAAATCGTAATGATTTTGCAGATGCAGTTGATAGGGCGGCTTTACTTACTCAAGGAAAAGAAAAAAATATTATTAAAATGAAGATTGAAAATAAGAAGATGATTATTAATTCATATGCTTCAGAGATTGGAAAGACTGAAGAAACTTTAGCTGTGGATACTGATGAGAATTCTAATATTGATATTTCCTTTAGTGCTAGGTATATGTTAGAAGCTTTAAAGACTATTAAAGATGATGATATTTTAATATTATTAAATAATGATGTTAAGCCGATAATTATTAAACCTTTATCTGATGAGTCTTTAGTAGAACTTATTTTACCTATTAAAACTTATTAATTAGCTTTCATTTTTTGAAAGTTTTTTTTATTTCGACAAATTTTTTGATATTTTGGTGATAATGTATGTTTAATTTCATAAATTGAGGGGAGTGATTTTGATGAACAATTATGAAATTAATGAAAAAACTTTGGCTATTGTAGCTTGCCATGAAAATTTATCAAAAGTCTATGAAGAAGAAAAAACTATATATGTTCATTGTAACGCTAATAAGATAATGGAGTATAGTTGTGAATATTTCGGAAGTAGCTTAGAGGGGAGGAAAAAAGGAACTTTATCGATGATTGGGGTTAATTATAAGCCACCAGTAATTGTTGAAGAAACAAAAGAATTGATATTTTTTCCAACTTCTTCGGACCGCAATAAGTTAAATTCGTGGATAAGTTTGCAACATATTGCTAGGTATTATCATGATAATAGAAGAATGGTTATTTTATTTAAAAATGGAACTAAAATAAAATTAAATTTGTCTTATGGAATTATTGATAATCAAATACTTAGGTCAACAAAGTTAGAAAGTGCTTTAAGGGGGCGTAAAAATAAAAAAAGTGATTTATTAAAGAATTAATTTGTGATATAATGATAGTAGGTATAGGAGTATTAGGATACCTATTATTTTTCTATATTTCAAAATTAAGGGGCATATTTATGAAATTACAAGTTTTAAAGTTACATCATTTTCGAAATTATGACCAATTAAGTATTATGTTTAATCCTCATCTTAATATTATTTATGGAAAAAATGGAGTAGGTAAAACAAATTTAATTGAATCAATTTATGTTTTAGCAATAACGAGAACATTTCGGAATGTTAATGAAAAAGTTTTAATTTCTATAAATTCTTCACTAGCTAAGGTTGAAGGCAAGATTTTGAATGAGAAAAGGCAGGAAGATACTTATAGTATTTATTTAACTAAAGAAGGAAAAAAAGTTAAAATAAATAACAATAAAGTAATTAAAATTAGTGATTATATTACAAAAATTCCCATAGTTCTTTTTAATCCGGATGATTTAAAAATGATTAAAGATACTCCAAATACCAGAAGAAAGCAATTAAATATTGCTATTTCACAGTATAATGTTAATTATCTAAAAGATTTAACTATTTATAAAAAAATAATGAAACAAAGAAATTCATATTTGAAAAAATTAGTAGTTAATTCTAATCAATCTTTTGATTATTTAGATATTTTAACTGACAAATTAATAAATTATGGCTTAAAAATTTTTGAAGAAAGAAAGAAATTTGTCGATTTTATTAATGAAAATTTAGAAAATCTTTATGAGAATATTACTAATTTATCGGGACTTAAAATTGTTTATAAGTCAGATTATGATAATTGTGATGTTACTAAATTAAAGAAAAATTATCAAAAAATGCTTCAAAAAGATTTAACTTTTGGAAAAACTAATATAGGTATACATACTGATGATTTAGAATTTTTAATTGATGATAATAATTTAAAAGATTATGGTAGTGAAGGTCAACAAAAAAATGCAGTAGTTGCCTTTAAATTATGTGAATTACTTTTTTTAAAAACTAAATTAAATTTTGCCCCAATTTTAATTTTAGATGATATATTTAGTGAGTTAGATAAAGAAAAAATTCAAAATATTTTTAAATTATTAACTTCTGATATGCAAATTTTTATTACAACTACTGAATTAGATTTTTTAAATGATATTAATTTAAAAAATTACAAAACTATTGAAATATCTTCAGGGAAAGTAGAAAAGGAGAGAGATTATGAATAATAATGAACATTATAATGATAATGATATTCAGGTATTAGAAGGCTTAGAAGCTGTTAGAAAAAGACCGGGAATGTACATTGGTAATACTAATGAAGCAGGATTACATCATTTAGTATGGGAAATTGTTGATAATGCTGTTGATGAAGCTTTAGCTGGATATTGTGATGATATTGAAGTTGAAATAGGAAAAGGAAATGTTATCACAGTTAAAGATGATGGTCGTGGAATGCCTACAGGAATGAACGCTAAAACAGGATTATCGACAATTGAAACGATTTTTACTGTGCTTCATGCTGGTGGAAAATTTGGGGGCGGAGGATATAAAGTTTCTGGAGGACTTCATGGAGTTGGAGCCTCTGTTGTTAATGCCTTGTCCGATTGGCTTGAAGTAAGAGTTTACCGTGATGGTAAAGTATATTATCAAAGATTTGAAAATGGAGGACACCCAGTTGAACCTTTAAAAGTAATTGATAAGTGTAGTGAAGAGAGGACAGGAACAACTGTATCTTTTCATGCTGATGCTTCGATGTTTGAAACAACTGTTTATAATTGGGATATTCTTTATAAAAGATTACAAGAAATGGCTTTTTTAAATAAAGGTATAAGAATTACTTTGATTGATCAGCGTGAAGATGAAAAACATGAAATTTTTCACTATAATGGGGGAATTATTGAATATGTACAAATGTTAAATAAAAATAAACAACCTTTATTTAATAACATAGTTTACGTTGAGGGAAGAGAAGATGACATTGCTTTAGAAGTTGCATTGCAATACAATGATTCTTATAATCCAGCAATTTATTCTTTTACAAATAATATTCATACTCCAGAGGGAGGAACTCATGAAGATGGTGTTAAACAAGCCCTTACTAGAGTTATTAATAATTATGCTAAAAATGCTAAGCTATTAAAAGAAAATGATGATAGTTTGACAGGTGAGGATGTTAGAGAAGGAGTGACAATGATTATTTCTTGTAAGCATCCTAATCCACAATTTGAAGGACAAACTAAAACTAAGTTAGGAAATAGTGAGGTAAAAAAGATTGCTTCTGATATTTTTACGAATGGATTTGAAAGATTTTTAATGGAAAATCCTGATGCAGCAAGAGCTATTGTGGATAAGTGTATAACTGCTTCAAGAGCCAGATTAGCTGCTAAGAAAGCAAGAGAAATTACAAGAAGAAAAACAGCTTTAGATGGTTTTAATACTATTGGTAAATTGGCTGATTGTACTAGTAAAGACGCTAGTATTTCCGAAATTTTTATAGTCGAGGGAGATAGTGCGAGTGGAACGGCTAAAGACGCTAGAATACCAAAAACACAAGCTATTTTACCTTTAAGAGGTAAGGTTTTAAATGTTGAGAAAGCAAGATTGGATAAAGCGTTAGCTAATGAAGAAATTAGAACTATTATTACGGCCTTTGGGACTGGAATAGGTGATGATTTTGATTTATCTAAGTTACGTTATAATAAGATTGTTATTATGACCGATGCTGATGTCGATGGGGACCATATTAGAATCTTGTTATTGACCTTATTTTATCGCTTTTTTAGACCGATTGTAGAAGCGGGACACGTTTATGCGGCACTTCCTCCTTTATATAAAGTAACGTACGGAAAAAACATAAAATACGTACAATCTGATGAAGAATTGGAGGTTTATCGTCAAACTTTACCAGCTAATGCTAAGCCTTTAGTCCAAAGATTTAAAGGGTTAGGGGAAATGGACGCGATTGATTTAAGAGAAACAACTATGCACATTG
The DNA here is from genome assembly GCA_947631205.1 of uncultured Bacilli bacterium. Classification (GTDB taxonomy): domain Bacteria; phylum Bacillota_I; class Bacilli_A; order RF39; family UBA660; genus Ventrenecus. The sequence continues at coordinate 17,032 of CANRKL010000003.1, forward strand.
AAAATCGTATTTTAAAAAGAATTACAGTTGAAGATACGATTGCAGCTGATAAAGTTTTCTCTGATTTAATGGGAGAAGAAGTTCAACCTAGAAAGGATTATATAGAACAATATGGGCAATTTGCTCAAAATATTGACGCATAGGGGGTGTTAGTTATGGATAAAATAGTTGAAAATAATATTGAAAAAGAAGTAAAAGATAGTTTTTTAAACTATTCAATGAGTGTTATAGTTGCAAGAGCTTTACCAGATTTACGTGATGGTTTAAAGCCTGTTCATCGAAGAATTTTATATTCAATGTATGATGCTGGTTATACTCCAGATAAGCCACACCGAAAAAGTGCAAGAATTGTTGGAGATGTAATGGGAAAATATCACCCACATGGTGATTCTTCAATTTATGATGCAATGGTGAGAATGGCTCAACCTTTTAGTTTTAGACATATGTTGGTTGATGGACATGGTAATTTTGGAAACTTAGATGGTGATGGGGCAGCAGCTATGCGTTATACAGAAGCTAGGTTGTCTCGGTTATCACTAGAAATGGTTAGAGATATTAATAAAAATACAGTTGATTTTGTTCCAAATTTTGAAGAAACTGAACAAGAACCGGTGATTTTACCTAGTAGATTCCCTAATATTTTAGTTAATGGAACTATGGGGATTGCCGTTGGAATGGCTACTAATATTCCTCCTCATAATTTAGGTGAAGTTATAGATGGTTGTGTAGCATATATAGATAATCCGTTAATTGATACAGATGGTCTTATGCAGTATGTTAAAGGACCAGATTTTCCGACTGGTGCTTCTATTTTAGGTAATTCAGGAATTAGAAAAGCATATGAAACAGGTCGTGGAACAATTACTATAAGAGGAAAAGTGGAAATTGAAGAAGAAGATAATGGTAAATCAAAGATAATTGTTACTGAGTTACCTTATCAAGTAAATAAAGCTGAGTTTTTATCAAGAATTGGTCAATTAGTAAGAGATAAAATTATTGATGGGATTACAGATTTACATGAAGAATCTAATTTAGAAAATCCAGTAAGAGTAGTTATTTACTTAAGACGTGATGCGAATGCAAATGTTGTTTTAAATAATCTTTATAAGCATACACAATTACAAGTTTCTTATGGTATTAATTTTTTAATGTTAGACCATAATAGACCAGTTGTTTTGCCTTTAAAAGACATTATTGTTAAGTATATAGAGTATCAAAAGGAAATAATTATTAGAAGAACGCAATTTGATTTAAAGAAAGCTGAAGATAGAGTCCATATTTTAGAGGGATTTAAGATTGCTTTAGATAACATTGATGAAGTTATCAACATTATTAGAAATAGTGAGACTGATGTTATAGCTAAAGAAACTTTAATTAGTAAATTTGCTTTAGATGATATTCAAGCTGAAGCTATTTTAGAGATGAGACTAAGACGTTTAACTGGCTTAGAACGTGAAAAAATTGAAAATGAACTAGCAGAATTGTTGAAATTAATTGATGAATTGAGAGCTATTTTAGCTAGTGATGAAAAGGTTTTAGCAATTATCCGTGAAGAATTATTAGAAATTAAGAAGAAGTATGCTGATGAACGACGTACTAATATTGATATGACAGCTATTGAATATATTGAAGATGAGTCTTTAATTCCAGAAGAAAATATTATGATTGCTTTAACTAATAAAGGATATATTAAAAGAACGATTGTTGATACTTTTAAATCACAAAATCGTGGCGGTGTTGGTGTTAAAGGAATGGGAACTAATGAAGATGATTTTGTTGAACATTTACTTAACTTATCAACACATGATTATGTTTTATTCTTTACTAATAAGGGTAAGGTTTATCGTTTAAAAGGTTATGAAATTCCAGAGTTTAGCCGTCAATCTAAGGGATTACCTGTTATTAATTTGTTACAAATTGAAAAGGATGAGGCTATTAATTCTATTATTAGAATTAGTAAAGATGAAGAAAGTAAGTACTTATTATTTACAACTAAGAAAGGTATTATTAAGAAAACAAGTATTAGTGAATTTGATTCTATTAGAACAAATGGTAAAATTTGTATTAGCTTGAGGGATAGTGATGAACTTATTAGTGTTAGAAAGACTTCTGGTAACGATGTGGTTTTAATTGGTTCTAGTTCTGGTAGAATGTTAAAGATAAATGAGAGCGATATTAGGGTTTTAGGTAGAACTGCTAGTGGCGTTAAAGGTATGAATTTGGATGGTAATATTTGTATTGGAGCTGAGATTGCTACTGATGATGATAAAATTTTGATAGTTACTGAGAAGGGTTATGGAAAGCAAACAAATGTTCGTGATTATCGTTTGACTAATCGTGGTGGTAAGGGAGTAAAGGCTTTAAATATTACTGATAAGAATGGTTCTATTGCATCATTTAGATTAGTAAGTGAAAATTCTGATGTTGTTATTATTACTGATGCGGGTACTTTAATTAGATTACCTTTATCTCAAATATCTACATTGGGAAGAGTTACCCAAGGTGTTAGATTGATTAGTTTAAGAGATAATCAGAAAGTTTCAACTATAAGTATTGTAGCTCATGAAGATAACGATAACATAGAGGTTGATGAGAATTTTGAAGATAATGAAAAAGAAGAATAGTGATGTTCTTCTTTTTTATGTTTCACGTGAAACATATATAAAATATTTTTCTAAATTTATATATGTTTTTTATATGCTATATATAATAATTGAAATTAAAATAGTATGTATGTTTACTAATAGAAATATTTAAATTAAAAATAATTTGTAGTTATAAGAAAAATAACTTAAAGAGACAATGTTCCACGTGGAACATAAGTTAATAAGTAAACAAGATAATTTAAAAATAAAATTAAAACTAATAAATAACTAATTATAAATTATGATTAATAAATAATAAAACGATTTACTTAAAACAAAAAATGAATTTAAAAAAGTTAGAAAGAAAAAAACTATAAAAAAATAAAACAATGTTCCACGTGAAACATAAAAGTGGATAACTAAAAAATAAATTTAAATTCAAAGCAAAGCAAAGTTAATTAAAATAAAATATTTTATATAAATAAAAATAAGAAAAAATTATAATTATACTTTATAAATATGAAAGCATAACAAATTAAAAGTCAAGTATAAATATAAGTAAATAATAAAATAAAATAAAAAACAATATAAAACATAAAATATGTTCCACGTGGAACATAATGTTCATAAGTTAAAAAATTATAACCATAATTCAAAAAAATTATAACAAAAAAATATAAAAAATTTATCAATGATAAAATTAAACTTAATAATAAAATTTAAAAATAAAGTTTTATAAAATTAAAAAAATAAAAATAATTAAATATGATAAATGAAAAAACCAAAAAATAAAATCCAATGTTCCACGTGGAACATAACGTTCATAAGTCAAAAAACAATGTTCCACGTGGAACATTAAATATAAAAATTATAATATTTCTAATAGTAAACAATATAGTTATGAACATTGTTGTTGATTTCTAAGAGTGAATGTGTTATAATTAGGTTCGTGCAACAAATATATTGTAACCTGGTCAGAATCGGAAGATAGCAGCCACGTCAGTCCCTGTTTGTGTGCACTTTTTTTATGAAAGGATTTTTATGTTATGGATAGAATATGGGATATTTGTATTGATGAAGCTTGTAAGTCATTGCCTTTTGATGTTCCTATTGGGGCAATTTTAGTTAAGGATAATAAAGTTATTGCTAAGGCTCATAATAATAGGGAAGCTTATTGTGATATTATTGGTCATGCAGAGGTTAATGTAATAAGAAAAGTTGGAAAGTTAAGTGGTAGTTGGAATTTAGGGGGTTATGAACTTTATGTTACTTTAAAACCTTGTAAAATGTGTGAAAATATTATTAAACAAGCTAGAATTTCTAAAGTATATTATTTATTAGATAAGTTGGATTTTAAAAAGGATTATGATAAAACAATTTTTGAAAAGGTTAGTGTTTTTGAAAGCGAACAAACGTATGCTAATATTTTGAAGAATTTTTTTAAAGACAAGAGATAATTTTTTTGCTATAATATTTTTTGTGTATGGAGGTGATAATGGTGGATTATAAAGTTTTTTATAGAAAGTATCGACCTCAAAATTTTTCTTCAGTAGTCGGTCAGGAATATACTATTAATATGTTAAAAAATGCAATTATGAATAATAAGATATCTCATGCTTATTTATTTACGGGACCGAGAGGTACTGGTAAAACTAGTACTGCTAAAATATTTGCTAAGACAATTAATTGTGAGAATTTAGTTAATGGAGAAGCTTGTGGTAAGTGTCAAAGTTGCTTATCTTTTTCAAATAGTCCTGATATTATAGAAATAGATGCTGCTTCTAATAATGGTGTTGATGATGTTAGGGAGTTAATTAATAACGTAAAAATAGCTCCTACAGAAAGTAAATATAAGATTTATATTATTGATGAAGTTCATATGTTAAGTCAAAGTGCCTTTAATGCTTTATTGTTGACTTTAGAGGAACCACCATCACATGCAATTTTTATTATGGCAACAACTAATGTTGAGAGTGTTCCAATTACTATTTTATCTAGGTGTCAAAGATTTAATTTTAAAAAAATTACTTTGCAAGAAATATGTGACCACTTGAAGTACATATGTAATCTTGAACAGATTAAAATAACAGATGATGCTTTACAAGAGATTGCTTATTTATCTGAAGGTGGGTTAAGGGATGCTTTATCACTTTTAGACCAGTTATCTAGTAATTATGAAGAAATAACTTTGGATTCAATTTTAACTAATTATGGCTCTATTTCTTCTTTAACGATTAATAAATTAGTAGAAGCAATATTAGATGGTAATATTAATGATATCGTAGGGATTATTACAGATTTAGAAAATAATGCAAGTGATTATAAAGTATTTATTAAAAAACTGATTCAACAATTAAACAAAAAAGCAATTCTTTCAAAACAAAATCCTTTGGCAGTAAAGATTAGTTATGAACAAATTAAAGATATGATTTTTGAACTTAATAATTGTTTAAATCAAATAACTATTCATGTCAATCCTTACTTATTAATTCAATTAGCAATTTTAAATTATATAAAAATAGATAATACTTATCAACAAAATGTGGATAATAATACTGTAAAAAATACTGTTGATAACTCAAAATTAATGGAAAAAGAACCTTATCAAGAAAAAGTTTTAGACAAAGTAGTAAAAACTGATGATTTTGATGGAGATTTAGAATATATAGAAGAACTAAAAAAAATAAGAACTAATAATTGTTTTGCTAGTGCGTCAAAGACTGATTTAATTAATTATCAAAACTTATTAAAAAGTATTCAAGGAGAAAAGGATAGTTTATTAGCAATGTTAGTTGATGTATCTTTAGTTGCAGCTAGTAAAGATAATTTAATATTAACAAGTAATTTAAGTAGTACTGTATTATTAATTAATAGTAAATTATCAGAAATAGAGAATATTTTATGGGAAAAATATAATGTTAAGTTAAAGATTATTGTTTTAAGTGAAGATGAATGGAAAAATTTGAAGCAAGAGTATATTCAAAATTTAAAAAATGGTGTAAAATATAAATTAATTGATGAGTCTAGTTTAGAAAAGAAAAATTCTAAAGAAAATTCTCAATTAGAAAAACTAGCAAATGAATTGTTTGATAGTAATAAAATAGAAATTATAGGAGAGTGAAAAAAGATGAATATGCAAAAGATTATGCAACAAGCCCAAAAAATGCAAAGAGATTTACAAAACAAAAAGGATGAAATTGTTAAAGAAACGTTTGAAGGTCATTATGAATGGGTTACTGTTGTTTTAAATGGTTCAAAGGAAATGATTAGTTGTAAAATATCTAAAGATGAGATAAGTGCTGAAGATAAAGAAGTTTTAGAAGATTTTATAGTTTTAGCTGTTAAAGATGCTCTTAAGAAAGTAGAAGATGAATATCAATCTAAAATGGGGCAATATGCAGGAATGCTTGATGGTTTAATGTAACATGAATTTTTATCCTACAGAATTAGAAAATTTAATAGATTTTTTTAAAAAGTTACCAGGTGTTGGTGAAAAAAGTGCTGAACGCCATGCTTTAGCGGTGTTGGATATGCCATTAAATTACTTAGAAGAAGTTTCAAAAAACTTTATAAATGCCAAAAAAAATCTTCATCCATGTACTATATGTGGACAACTAACAAATCATGATGTATGTGAAATATGTGAAAGTAGTACAAGAGATAAAAATTTAATTTGTGTTATAGAAGATTGTAAGAGTGTTTTTGCTTTTGAAAAAGCTGGTAATTATCATGGGGTATACCATGTATTAAATGGCTTAATATCACCAGTTGAAGATATTGGAGTTGAAGATATTAATTTAAATTCATTAGTAAAAAGAGTAAGTGAGCTAGAAAATCCAGAATTAATATTAGCTTTAAAATCATCAATAGAGGGACAAACAACAACATTGTATATTAAAAAAATTTTTGAAAATAAAAATGTAAAAATATCTAGGCTTTCTTATGGATTACCAATTGGAGCAGAAATAGATTATTTAGATATGACGACATTAGATAAGGCTTTAGAAGACCGAAAGACAATATCTAATGAATAAATATCTTTTTTTTTCATATTCTTTTTTAGAGGGATATATAAATGATAAAGAAAATTAGCAAATTATTTAAAAATATTGTTTTAGCATTTTTGTTATTATATGGACTTAATTATTTAATAAGTTCTTTGCATATTTATATTCCAATTAATTTTGTAACAGTTGGATTAGTAACTTTTTTAGGACTTCCAGGGTTAGCCTCTTTAATTATTATGTTTTTTATTGTAAAATAGTACCTAGGTGAGGTTCTATGCCAAACGAAAATAAGATATTTAAAAATTTAGTGAAAAGTTTTCATGACAACAAGCTAGGTCATGCTTTTTTGCTGGAAACAAATAATCAAGAACAAACGTTAAAGGAATTATTACAATTTTTAAAAGAAATAAATTGTGAAGAAGAATATCATAGTGATTGTCATAAATGTAACTTGTGTAATTTAATTAGTAAACAAGAAATTACTAGTTTAAAAATCATAAGACCAGAAGGACAAACAATAAAAAAAGAACAAATACTAGAATTAAAAAATAACTTTTTATCAAGACCAGTTTTTTCGAAATATAATATGTATATTATACTAAATGCCGAATGTTTAAATTCATCATCCGCAAATGTAATGCTAAAATTTTTAGAAGAACCAGAGGAAAATATAATTGGATTTTTTATTACAAATAATAAAGAAAATATAATTGATACTATTAAAAGTCGTTGCCAAATATATGTTAATAACTATAAAATAGAGGAAAAAAGTTTAAATGATTTAGAAAATATCAGTTTAGAATATGTAAAAGAATTAGAAGTTGGAGGATTAGAGACCATACTGTATAATAAAGATAAAATATTACCTCAAATAAGTGAAAGAGAAGATTTGATAAAATTTTTAAAAGAAATCCTAAATATATATAACAAATTATTTTTAATAAAAATAGGAGAATATAAAGTGGATAACTTTGAAAATTTACAATTTTTGTTAAAAATAGATATTAAATATTTTATAAATAAATTAAATTTAGTTAAAAATTTATTAATAGAAGCTCAATATAATGTAAATAGTCAATTAATATTAGATAGATTAGTTTTAGAAAGTAGGTGATAGAAATGAATATATATGGAGTAATTTATCAAGATAAAGGGAAAGTATATTATTTTAATGGAAAGGATTTAGATATAGCAAATGATGTAACGGTAATTGTAGATACTAATAGAGGAGAACAATTTGGAAAAGTTGTATCAAAATTATCACCGGAAAAATTACCAAAAATGGAAGAAGAATTAAAAGAGATAATTAGGGTTGCAACTAAAAAAGATTATGACCAATATTTAAAAAATTGTAAAGATGCTTCTTTAGCTTTAAAAAAAGCTGAAGAGTTTAGTAAAGAGTTAAATTTAGATATGCGATTTGTTAAGAGTAGTTTTACGTTTGATAGAAAACAATTAATATTAAATTTTTATGCTGATGATAGAGTAGATTTTCGAGAATTAGCTAAGAAGTTAGCAGGAGTTTATCGAACAAGAATTGAATTAAGACAAATAGGTGCTAGGGATAAGGCAACAATTGTTGGTGGAGTAGGAATGTGTGGAAGACAACTATGTTGTTCATCAATATTAGAACATATGGATAGTGTTTCAATTAATATGGCAAAAGATCAAAATCTTTCATTAAATCCTTCTAAAATAAATGGGTGCTGTGGAAGATTAATGTGTTGTTTAGCTTATGAAGAAGAAATGTATTTAGAATGCAGTAAGGGAATGCCTTTAATAGGTGATAAAGTAAAAATAAATGGAACTTTGGGAGAAGTAATTAGTGTAGATATATTACAAAGAAAATACAAAGTTTTAGTAAATGATGAAGTAAAGGAAATTAATTTGAAAGATGAAAAAGTCGCTTAATTGGCTATTTGATTATCCTGATTTGCAATTATATCAATATGAAGAAGGATTTAAATTTTCTTTAGATTCAATTTTATTGGCTGAATTTGCTGAAATAAGAAAAAAAGATAACAATATTATTGATTTATGTACAGGAAATGGAGTTATTCCAACGATTTTAAATTATAAATATCAAAAAAAGATAATTGGAATTGAAAAACAAGAAGAAATTTATAATTTAGCTAAGTTATCAGCAGAGAAAAATAATATGAAAGAAAAAATAGAATTAATTTGCGATGATGTAAATAATGTTTTTAACTATTTTTCAAAAGAAAGTTTTGATGTCGTATTATGTAATCCACCTTATTTTCCATACCATAATCTAAAATATGTTAATGATAATGAATTTAAAAAAATTGCAAGACATGAAATATATGTAAATTTAAAAGGGATAATTAAAATAGCCGGAGAATTATTGAGGGAAAAAGGAAGATTTTATCTAGTCCATTTACCAGAGAGAATAGAAGAAATTGCAGTTTATGCTCATGAAAATCAATTAGCAATTAAAGAATTACAATTTATTTATGCTAAAGATGATAGACTTGCCACAATAGTTTTAGTAACTTTAATGAAAAAAGGAAAATTTGGAACAAAAGTTTATCCACCAATTGACATAAGTAAAGCAAAAACGTATCAAAATTTATTTAAAAGAGGTGATTAGAAAATGAAATTAATAGTAGCTTTAGGAAACATTGGAAAAGAATATGAAAATACAAGACATAATGTAGGATTTATGGTTGCAGATTCAATGTTTTCTAATTTTCAGTTAGAAAAAAAATTTATCGCAGATTGTTATCAAGGAATAATAAATGATGAAAAATTTATAGTTATTAAGCCTATAACATTTATGAATAATTCAGGTGATAGTGTAATTCAAGTAGTTAATTATTATCATATTAAAATAGAAGATATATTAGTTATTCAAGATGATATGGACTTACCTTTAGGCACTTTTAAACTAAAAAGAAATAGTAGTGCAGGTGGTCATAATGGAATAAAATCAATTATTGAAGTATTACATAGTGATAAATTTTTAAGATTAAAAGTGGGAATAGGTCGTAGTTCATTTATGGATACAATATCATATGTTTTAGGAAAATTTTCTAAAGAAGAAATAAAAATATTGAAAGAAAACTTTTCTAAATATCAAGAAATTATAGAAACATTTATAAAAAGCAATGGAGACGAAACTTTTAAAATTAAATAGGTGATGACATGAAACAATATTTTTTAAATGAAGAATTTTTAGATGGAACAATAATTGAAGGGTTAACTAAAGAGTTAACAAATTTTTATGTGCTTGACTTTTTTAATACCAAAAAAGATGACGTTATAGTTTTAGTTAATACACTTTATGAAGCTAACCAAATCTATAAATCATTAAGTACTTACACAGAAGATATATTATTTTTTCCTATGGATGATTTTTTAACAAGTGTAGCAGTGGCCGTTTCACCAGAACTAAAATTAAAGAGACTTGAAACACTAGAAAACTTAAAAAAGAAAAAACATATTATAGTGACAAATCTCATGGGATACTTAAAATACAACGCATATGTCAAAGAACAAGAAGAGTTCCAACTAAAAATACAAAGGGGAAAAAATATTTCCCGGGAAATAATAATTGCTAAATTAGAAGATTTAGGATATAAAAAAGATTCATTAGTAACGGCAACAGGAGAATATGCAGTAAGAGGATTTATAATAGATGTGTTTCCAACTTTTATGGAGCACCCAGTTAGAATTGAATTTTTTGGAAGTACAATAGAATCAATAAGATTTTTTGATGAAGATAGTCAAAGGTCATTAGAAAAAATAAATGAAGTAGACATTTTGGCTATTGATGAAATGGTGACTGATAGATATAGTTCACTCTTAGATTATGTACCAACGGCAAATGTTGTGATATTTAATAAACAACAATTAATGGTAGGTTTACAAAAGTTGAGCGAAGAAGTTTTAACATATAATGAAAAAGAAAATACGATAGGAAAAAAATATTTTTTTGATTTTGATGAAATAAGACCAAAATGTGAAATTCAAATTAATACTATAGAAAGTAGTGATTTTAAAAAAGAAATAAAAAAATATGAAAGCAAAGAAGTTGTTAAGTATCATGGTAATTTAGAAAAATTGAAATTAGATGTTTTAAATTATATTAAAATGGAAAAAACTGTAGTAATTGCTTTATCTAATGCGAGACAAGTTAAAGAATTGACAGAGTTATTTGATGCCAATGTTCATCTTGTGAAAAATGATAAAATTGAAAATAATGTAATTAATATTATTTCTAAAAAAATTAATCAAGGATTTATGATTCATAACTATGTGGTAATTAGTGAGAATGATATAGATGAAGTTAGAGAGGAAGTAGTATATAAAAACAATTATAAGATGGGGAGAAAAATTCATTCTTTAGATTCTTTAAATATTGGAGATTATGTCGTTCATGTTGCGCATGGAATTGGGATATATAATGGAGTTGTTGCTTTAAGTAGTGGAGGTATAACAAAAGATTATTTACAAATATCTTATCAGGATAATGATAAAGTGTATATACCAGTAGAAAAGATAGCTAACATATATAAATACAGTGATAAAGATGGAATGAAGCCTCAAATAAATAAGTTAGGTTCAACTTCATGGGTTAAGAAAAAGAATAGTATAGTAAAAAGAATTAAAGATATATCTCAAGATTTATTAAAATTATATGCAGCAAGACAAAGTGTTAAGGGAGATGCTTATAAAAAGTATCCAGAAGAAGATGTGTTTGCAAATGAATTTATGTATGAAGAAACAAAAGACCAATTAAGAGCAATTGATGATATTATAAATGATTTACACAAAAAAGAACCAATGGATAGATTATTGTGTGGTGATGTAGGGTTTGGTAAGACAGAAGTAGCATTTAGAGCAATTTTTGAAACAGTTTTAAATAATAAGCAAGTTTTTTATTTGTGTCCTACTACAATTTTATCTAAACAACAATATGAATCAGCCCTTGAAAGATTTAAAAATTATCCAATTGAGATAGCTTTATTAAATAGATTTACATCTGCAAAAGAGACCAAAAGAATTATTGATGATTTGAGTACGGGAAAAATAGATATAGTGTTTGGAACACATCGTTTATTAAGTGATGATGTTAAATTTAAAAAATTAGGGTTGTTAATAGTTGATGAGGAGCAAAGATTTGGAGTAACTCATAAGGAAAAAATAAAAAAATATAAAAATGATGTAAATGTTTTAACTTTATCGGCGACACCTATACCAAGAACTTTGAAGATGGCTTTATCAGGATTACGAGATTTATCAATAATTGATACTCCACCAGTTAATCGTTATCCTGTTCAAACTTATGTAATAGCTGAGAATGACTTAGTTATTAAAGACGCTATATATAAAGAATTAGCAAGAGAAGGACAAATATTTATTTTATATAATCGAGTTGAGAAGATAGAAGAAAAAATGGCTTATTTACAAAAACTAATACCAGAAGCAAGAATAAGATTTGCCCATGGAAGAATGAATAAAAATGAGCTAGAAAATATTATGAATGATTTTATATTACATAAATTTGATATATTATTAAGTACGACGATTATAGAAACGGGAATAGATATACCAAATGCTAATACATTAATAATTTATGATGCTGACCATTTTGGATTAAGTCAATTATATCAGTTAAGAGGGCGAGTAGGAAGAAGTAATAAAATTGCTTATGCTTACTTTATGTACCGAAAAGATAAAATGTTAAATGAAATAGCTGTAAAAAGATTAAATGCTATAAGAGATTTTACAGAACTTGGTAGTGGATATAAAATTGCTATGAGAGATTTATCTATTAGAGGAGCAGGAGATTTACTTGGAAGTGAGCAAGCGGGATTTGTAGATAGTATTGGAATAAATCTATATATGAAAATGGTAGAAGAAGAAATGAAAAAGTTAAAGGGTGAAGAAATAAGTGATGATTTAGAAGATACTAGTAATCCTTTAATTAAAGTTGAGACACACATTGATGATAGTTATGTAGCTGATGAAGATATAAAAATAATTATTCATCAAAAGATAAGCGAAATTGATAGTTATCAGAAAATGCAAGAAATAAAAAATGAATTAAATGATAGATTTGGAAAAATTACAAAAGAAATGGAAATTTATATGTATGAAGAATGGTTTGAAAAAATAGCAAAATCTTTAAAAATAGATACAATTATTCAAAATAGTAGAGAAATATCAATTTATTTACCAGAAGATATATCTAGTCAAATTAAAGGAGATAAGTTATTTTTAGAAGCTTATAATATAAATCCAAAGTTTATAATAAAATATCAAAATAAAAAAATAAATATAATTTTGCCTATAATAAATTTAGAAAATCATTTTTTGTATTATATAGTAAATTTATTTGTTAAAATTAAAGATGATTTAGGAGTATAAAAAGAGAAGTTTTGCTCAGAATATAAAAAGAAATGGAGTGAAACTTTTTTTATGAAACAAACTGGTGTAGTAAGAAAGATTGATGAATTGGGAAGAATTGTTTTACCAAAAGAAATAAGAAGAAATTTGGGAATTAAAGATGGAGAAAGTTTAGAAATATTTGTTGATGAAAAAGGAATTTATTTACAAAAGTTTTCTAAGATATATGATTTAAAAGAATTAGGTAATAATATATGTCAAGATATTAAAGATATAATGAATATTAATTTAATAATTACAGATAGAGATAAAATTGTTAGTGCGTTTAATGAGCAATTAATCGGTGATAAAATAACAAATGAATTAGAAAATTTGATGGTAAATAGAGAATATTATCAATCTAAGTTTGTGGAGAAAAAGTTAGAAAAATTAAAAGAGGGATATTTTATAATAAAGCCAATTATTGTTTCAACTGATTGTATGGGAATGGTTATTATGTATAAAGATATAGAATTTTTGGATTGGGAGAAAAAATTTGTTGATTTTATATGTCAATTTTTTATAAAAACGATTGAAATATAGATTAATTTATTGATTATTTGAATGTTTTTTTAAAGAGAATGTAGACTTTATGGGAACTTTTTGGTAAACTAGCGTTGTAATAAAAACTTAGTTTAGTTAATAGTTAGGAGAAGATTATGAAAAAGTTTTATATATCTACAGCAATAGCTTATGCGTCAGCTAAGCCACATATAGGAAATACATATGAGATAGTATTAGCAGATGCTATCGCACGTTTTAAAAGAAGTAAGGGATATGATGTATATTTTCAAACAGGGACTGATGAACATGGAGAAAAGGTAGAAATTAAGGCTTTAGAAAGTGGAATAAGTCCTCAAGAATATGTAGATAATATTAGTAAAGAAATTAAAAGAATTTGGGATATAATGAATACAAGTTATGATAAATTTGTAAGAACTACTGATAAAAAACATGAAGAATGTGTTCAAAAAATATTTACAAAATTATATAATCAGGGTGATATATATTTAGGAAACTATGAAGGATTATATTGTACTCCATGTGAATCATTTTGGACAGAATCTCAATTAGTAGATGGAAAATGTCCGGATTGTGGAAGAGAAGTTAATTTGAAAAAAGAAGAAGCATATTTTTTTAAGTTATCTAAATATCAAGATAGATTAAAGAAATACATTGAAGATAATCCAGAATTTATTGAACCAGTATCAAGAAAAAATGAAATGGTCCATAATTTTTTAGAACCAGGATTACAAGATTTATGTGTCTCAAGAACAGCTTTTGACTGGGGAATAAAAGTTCCGTTCAATGATAAACATGTAATATATGTATGGATTGATGCTTTATCAAATTATATAACTAATATTGGATATGATGTAGATAGGGAAGATGACTTTTTTAAGAAATGGTGGCCAGCTGATTTACATTTAATAGGAAAAGATATAGTGAGATTCCATTCAATATATTGGCCTATAATATTAATGGCTCTTGATTTACCATTGCCGAAAAAAATATTTGGACATCCTTGGTTATTGATGGGTAATGATAAAATGAGTAAAAGTAAAGGGAACATTATGTATGCCGATTTTTTAGTTAATCTATTTGGTGTTGATGCAGTCAGATATTATTTACTTCATGAAATACCTTTTGCAAACGATGGAACAATTACTTATGAATTATTAATGGAAAGAATTAATGGCGATTTAGTAAATATTTTGGGTAATTTAGTCAATAGAACATTATCAATGGTTAAGAAATATTTTGATGGTAAGATTAAAAATAAGAAAATCAGTGAAGATATAGATGAAAATTTAATAAATTCTGTTCAAGAATTAAGTCAAAAAGTTGAGAATAGAATGGATAAGTATGAAGTTGGACTAGCTTTAGATGAAGTATTTGAAGTTTTAAGAAAATGCAATAAATATATTGATGATACAATGCCTTGGAAGTTAGCTAAGGAAGAAGATAGTAAGGAAAGATTAGAGACTGTTTTATTTAATTTGTTAGAGGCAATTAGAGTTTGTGCTTGTCAATTGTTACCATTTTTGCCAGAGACAGGGGAAGAAATACTAAGACAACTAAATCAAAATAAAAAAGATGAACAATTTTTAGAAAATAATGAATATGAAGTTTTGGAGCCATCTATATTATTTGAAAGAATTGATATATCAGAAAAATTAAAAGAAATAGAGGGTAACTAAATGTTTACAGATAGTCATTGTCATTTATTTAATGAATATTATGATGATATTTTGGAAGTAATAGATAATGCCCATATGAAAGGGATAGATAGATTAATAGTAAGTGGGTGTGACCAGAAAAGTAATGAAGAGATAATTCATTCATTAAAAAAATATGATAATTTTTATGGTTGTTTAGGTATTCACCCAGAAGAAGGAAAAATTGATGAAGATGAATTACGTTTTATAGAAGAACATATAAAAGATAATAAAATAATTGCAATTGGAGAAATTGGACTTGATTATTACTATAGTGATATAAATAAAGATGTGCAAAAAGAATTATTTATTCGGCAAATGGAAATAGCTTCTAAATATAATATGCCAGTAGTTATTCATTCTAGGGAAGCAACATTAGATACTATTGAGATTTTAAAAATGTTTCCGCAAGTAAAAGGGGTTATTCATTCATTTTCCTTATCTTTGGAAGTAGCTAATATATATAGAAAATTAGGTTATAAATTAGGGATAAATGGAGTTGTAACTTTTAAAAATTGTCATTTAAAAGAAATTTTGCCTGATATTTTACCAGATATTATTTTGGAAACGGATAGTCCTTATTTAACGCCTCATCCTTATAGAGGAAAGAGAAATGAACCTAAATACATTTATAACATTGCCCAGTTTATATGTGATGAAGTAGGGATAGAATTAGAAGAATTAAGCAAAATAACTAATCAGAATATTAGAAATATATTTAATATATGATGTAAAATATAAAAAATTGGCTTTTTTTATCAACCAATTTTTTTTATAATAAGAATGGTGAGGCTATGAATAATTATAATAATAAATCTTTAAAAAGGTTACAATATGAAAAGAAAATTTTAGAAGAAAAGATAAAATCTAATCAGGAAAATACTAAAGAAGATGAAATTAATTTGGAAAGAATAGAAGAATTAATAGATAGTCGAGGAAAAATGCTTAGATTTTCTCTAGTTGTTTTTATAGTTGTTATAATAATAATTTTTTTACTGGCTTTATAATTATTTATCTAAAATTTTTATAATGTTATTTACTAAAGCATTCATTTTGTCAGTTTGATTTAGAATATCCGTGGCAACTAGGCAATCATTAAATTCTTCTTTTAATGCGATATTCATTTTGGCACTTTCGGAAAAACTAACTAGAGAATCTAAGGCAGCTGCACTGCTATAGAGCTCTTTACCTTTGGAAGCAATTGATACTAAAATAACATTTTTTCCTTTTAAAGCATCTTTACTATACAAAGGATTTAGACGGTCAATAAAAATTTTTAAATCACCTGATAATAAATTCCATCTAGTTGGAGTGATAAACATAATAGTTTTTTCATTAATAATTTTATCTATATTTTGTTTCATATCATCATTAAAATCACAAACACCATTTTTATCACAATCCATACAACCAGTGCAAAGATGAATATTCTGATTACCGGGTGTAATAATATCACAATAAATTCTTTTAGATTCTAAATTTTCTTTAATATATTTTGCTAAATTATAAGAGTTTCCCTCTCTTCTTGAACCAACGATTAATAACATAATGACCTCCTTTAATGTTATTATGGGAAAATTTTAAAAAAAATATAAGTAGATATAAAAAATTGGTTATAAAAGTTCGACAAATTTTGACATATCTTTTTTCTTATGATATGATTTTGAATAGTTAATAGAGGTGAATTATATTGAAAAAAATATATACTTTATTAAATTATAGTATAAAAATTGTTTGTTTAATTATTTTTATATTACTTGTTAATATGGAAATTGATTCAAGTACGGCAACAGTTTTTAATAATTCAAGTAATCGAATAACTGATTTGTCATTAATGGCTTTAAGATTAGAAGAAGAACAAAAAAATGATATATATAGTCCCCTTGCTGTTTATTCGGGAGATTTAACAGGATATGGTGCGAATTGTCCATTATGTAATGGAACTTTATCATGTATGCCAAGTTATTATGTTAAAGATGGAACAGATAGTTATGTAGATGCTTCATATGGGAAAGTAAGAATAGTAGCGTCAAGTAAAAATATGCCATGTGGTTCCATAGTAAGATTTAATTCCAAGTTAGCAGAAGAACCTATAATAGCTATAGTTTTAGATAGAGGAGTTACAGGTTATGATTTAGATTTACTAGCGCCTAGTGAAGATTATGCAAGTAGATATATTGGAAGAAGTACAATAACCTATGAAGTATTACGAAATGGTTGGACAAGATAAAATGATAAAAGCAAAGAAAAGTTTAGGACAAAATTTTTTAAAAGATAAAAATGTGTTAGAGAAAATATCTAACTCTTTTTCAGTTCAAGAAAATGATTTAATTATAGAAATAGGTCCGGGAATGGGGGCTTTAACTGAGTATTTAACTAAGAAAAGTGCTTTAGTTATTGCTTATGAAATAGATAGAAGAATGAAAGAGTATTTAGATAAAATAAATAATTTGCAGGTTATTTATGAAGATTTTTTAAAATGTGATTTTAAAGATTTACCAAAATATGAAAACCTTTATATAATTGCTAACATTCCATATTACATAACAACTCCCATAATTGAACATATAATTAATAAAAATATAATTCCAAAAGAAATGGTCTTACTAGTTCAAGAAGAAGTAGCTAATCGTTTTAGTGCTCTTCCAAAATCCAAGGAAAATGGGTATTTTACAATTTATTTAAATCACTATTTTCAAATAGAGAAGTTATTTAAAGTACCAGCAGAGGCTTTTGTTCCAGCTCCCAAAGTTAATAGTGCAGTAATAAAATTTACAAAAAAAGAAAAAGTAGATATAAATGATAAAGAATTTTTAAATTTTGTTAAAGAATCTTTTGGATTAAAAAGAAAAACTTTAAAAAACAATTTGCAAGAAAAATGGGATATGGTAAAAGATGTTATATATGCTTATGGATTTAATGATAACGTTAGAGCGGAAGAGTTAAGTTATGAGCTTTTTGTAGAAATGTTTAAAAAATTAGAAGAAATAAAAGATATAAAGTAATAAAAAAAGTCATATATTTCATTAGGGGGATAGCATGACATTTGAAGTCGGTAATAAAGTAACAAGATATAGTTATAAACATGATACGGTCTTTAAAATACTTAGAATAAAAGGACAAATGGCGTATCTAAAAGGAAATCAAGTAAGATTATATGCTGATTCACCGTTAGAAGATTTAAAATTATATGAAGAAGAAGAAGAAAAAGAAGAAGAAATCGATTTAAATTTAAATAGATTGGAAGATAGAGGAGATTTTTTTTATTTACCAGGAAAAGTATTACATATTGATGCTGATGAAGAATATTTAAAAAGGTGCTTAGATTTTTATAAAAAAAATAAGGTTATGGTAGTAGGAAAAAGAATAGATGAAGAAAATATTTATAAAGAAATAAGAGGTCTTTTAGAAGAATATCAACCAGATATAGTCATAATAACAGGACATGACGCATATTATGCCAAGAAGGGTAATCCTACTGACAATAAAAATTATCGAAACACCAACAACTTTATAAAAGCCGTAAAAGAAGCAAGAAAATACGAAAAAAGCCATGAAAAATTAGTAATCATTGCAGGAGCTTGCCAAAGTAACTACGAAGAATTAATAAAAGCAGGAGCCAATTTTGCATCAAGTCCCAAAAGAATAAATATCCACTGTTTAGACCCAGCCGTTATAGCAACAACCATATCAATGAGTGAAAGAAATAGAGAAATAGACTTAGTAAACTTACTTAGCAAGACAAAATATGGTCCAAATGGTATGGGAGGCATAAAAAGTAATGGAATGATGTATGTAGGATTCCCTAGATAGGGGGATATATGAATTTAGATATTGTAAGAGAAGAAATAAAACAATATTTGAATAAAAAAGTAGAAGTAAAAGTATATGGAATGAGAAATAAAAACTATAACTATGAAGGAATATTATCAGCAGTTTATCCTTATGTATTTACAGTATTTATCCAAGGAAGTGAAAAAAGTTTTAACTATTCTGACGTAATAATTGGAGATGTTGTTGTAAAACCTTTGTAAAATACTTGAAAAAATAAAAAGTTTGTTCTAAAATAAAGTTAGAAACGTGTAATAGGAGGAGTTTAAATGAAAATTACATCTGTGAATGTTCGTAAAATTGCGAAAGAAAATTCAAGATTGAAAGGAATTGCTTCAGTTCTAATAGATGATGCATTTGCAATTCATGATATTAGAATCATTGAGGGAGACAATGGACTATTTATAGCCATGCCAAGTAGAAAAACATCAAGTGGAGATTATAGAGATGTTTGTCATCCAGTAAATCAAGAAGTAAGAAAAACATTTGAAGAAGCAATTTTTACAGAATATAACAAAGAAGAAAAAGAATAATTCTAGGAAACTAGAATTTTTTTTAATAAAAGTGCATATAAATACTTAGGTGAAGAAAATGGAACAAAATATTGATTTAAATACAAGCAGTCATGAAATAAATGTAATAGGAAGAAAAGAAATATATATAGGAGGAGTAAAAAAAATCAGTAGTTTTGACCATGAAGAATTTTTATTAGAAACAACAATGGGGATGCTCTTATTAAAAGGAAGTGGGTTAGAAATATTAAAATTAGATACACAAGATGGGAAAGTAAGAATAAAAGGAAGAATAAATAGTTTAAGTTATATAGAAAATGGAAAAAGTAAAGGAAAAGAAGAAAGCTTTATGGCTAAATTATTTAAATAAATGAGTGAAAAAATACAAATTATTTCTTTTATATTTTCCTATATGTATGGTATCTTATTTGGACTATTAACTATAAAACATTTTAAAATAATAGAAAAATATCATGTAATATTTAAATACATAATAACATTAGTATTTATATTAGATATAATGTTAGGATATATGCTTGGAATGTATAAAATAAATCAAGGAATATTTCATATATATTTTATAATAGTATGTTTTTTAGGATTTTGGTGTAGTTATTATTTACACAAATATGTCAAGAAAATAAAAAATAATTTTATAAAAAAGATAAATCAAAAAAGAATATGATATAATAGTGGTTAGAATTGGAGAATGTAATATGCGAAAGGGACTTTATAAAGCAAAAAGAAGATTTGTAATGCTAAGTGTATTTTTTATAGGGATACTTTCTTTGTTTGTTGGAACAATTTTTCAAGATTGGATGACCATAATGAGCAATAAACAAGATATGAAGTCTTTAAGCAATTATTATACTCAATTATTAGAAGAAGAAGAATCACTAACAAGTGAAGTTACAAAATTACATGATAATGACTATGTAGCAAGATATGCAAGAGAAAAATATATGTATTCACTACCGGGTGAAATAATTATAAAAATACCAGAAGAAGAAAATTAGACTAGGAAATTTTCTTTTTTTTAGTTACAATATTAATGTGATGAGTAATGGACAAACAAATTTTAGAAATCAGAAATTTAAATATTACAAAAAATAAAAGAATAATACTAAAAAAAATAGATTTAGATATTTATAGTAATAATTTTTATTGTGTTTTAGGAGAAAGTGGAACAGGGAAAACTTTATTAATAAAGAATATTATGAAGTTAAAAAATAAAAATATTGATTATTATATAGATGAAGAAATAAAAAATAAAGATTGGAATAAAGAATTAAAAATAGAAGAAAAATCTAAAACAGTTAAAAATTATATTAAGAAAATTTTTAATAATGGAAAATATGAGAGTTATAAGTTAGCTTTATTAAAAAAAATTATGAATAATCAAACACTGGTGATTATAGATGATATAAGTAAATATTTTAATGAAGAAGAAAAAAAAGTGTTGTGGAAGTTATGTAGAAATAGAAAAATTGCTGTATTATATATGACTAAAAATATTGAAGATGTTTTAGATTTTGATTATTTATTAATTTTAAAAAATAATCAAGTAGCAATTGAAGGGAAAACGAAGCAAGTTTTAAAAGAAGAAAAGCTTCTTAAGTTACTGGGATATAACTTACCTTTTTATTTAAATATGTCTTTGCAATTGGAGTTATATGGAATGATTGATAAAATAGGTTATAATAAAGAAGAATTGGAGAAGATGATATGGTCTTAAGATTGTGTAATTTTGTAAAAGAAAATGGAATAAATGTTTTAGTAAATTTTCCAGCTTCGATTGATAAAATGGAATCTAATGAAAAATTTGGATATGTTCATCATAGACGGGAAAAGAAGAAAGAAACATTGTTAGATTTTTTGAAATTGAGTAATCAAACAGAAGAAAAAATTTTTAAATCTTTAAAATTAGTTAAATTAAATAATGAATTACTAAAAGAAAAATTAGATAATTTAACATTAGTTGAAAGACAGAAAAGTGAGTTTGCCTATGCTTTATTAATTAAATCAAATGTTATAGTAATTGATAGGTTTTTTGAAAATTTGATATGGGGAGAACAACAGTATTTTAAAAGATTGTTAAGAAATTTGGTTGAAAAACAAAAAAAGAGTATTATTTTACTGGAGAATGATATGAATTTTATTTGTGAATTTGTAAGAAAAATTATATTGTTTGATAATAAAGGTAATTATGAAGAAATTAGTGATTTTTATGATGAGAGAATTTATAAAAATATAAGAATGCCTAAAACTGTAGAATTAATTAAATATTTTGAAAAAAAGGGTCATCAAGTAGACCATGAAATAACTTTTAATGAAACATTGAAGGCAATTTATCGAGGTAGAGCATGAGATATTTAGCTAAGATAAGTTATGATGGAAGTAAATATAATGGTTTTCAGAGATTAAATGATTTGAAATCAATTCAAAAGACTTTAGAAGATACTTTGATGATAATGTTTAAGAAGAAAATAGTAGTAAAAGGGGCGGGGAGAACGGATGCTTTAGTGCACGCTTATATGCAATGTATCCATTTTGATTTAGATAACAATATTAGTCCTCAAAAATTAAAATATGCCTTAAATAGACTTCTTCCTGGGTCAATAGCTGTTAATGATATTACTTTGGTTGATGATAATTTTCATGCAAGATATTCAGTAAAAGAAAAATGTTATGAATATAAGATATATATGGGAGAAAAAAATGCTTTTTTAGAAAATTATGCTTATTTTTTACCTCAAAAATTAGATATTAAAAAAATGAGAAAAGCGGGAAATTTGTTTGTAGGAAGACATGATTTTCGAAATTTTGTTTCAGGAAAAAGAGGAAATTATGAAAGTATAATAAGTAGTTTAAAAATAAAAAAAGATGGGAATTTTTTAGATATTGAAATTAAGGGAAAAAGTTTTTATAAATATATGGTGAGAAAAATTGTGGGAGCTTTAATTGATGTAGGAGTAGGAAGATGTGACATTTTAGATATAAAAAAAGCCTTAGATGATTATGAAAAAAAATCACAGTTTTTTGTAGCGCCACCCATGGGACTTTATTTAGTTTGGATAAAATACTAAAAGGATAATAATTGACTTTTGATGTTAATTGAGATAGGATAAAATGCGATTAAGGGAGGTTTTTTAGATGTTTGATTTTTATTTAGGTCCTGTTTATGATGTCTTAAGTGAAAAAATCAATAATATGACAGATAAAAAAATTATAAAAGATAAGTGGAATATGGTTTTTAAATTAATGATGTATACTTCATTAGAAAAAGAGCTTTTTACAAAAGATGAATTGGCGATGTTTTGTTATATTTATGAAAATGAAAATTATTTTGCAACAAATTCAAAGATTTATCAAAAATTACTAGACAGTTATAATTGGTGTCAAAAATTTGTTACTCATGTATTAACAGAAGAAAAATTAGATAATAAATACATAAGTGAAGAAAATATAAAAAAACTAAAATCAATGAAGATGTTTTTAAGATGTGTTATTTATGATACTCCATGGGATTATGAAGTACCAGATATAACATTAACAAATGCCAATTATGAATTAATAAAAAATTATAAAAATGTATCTGAAATAATAATAGAAGGTTTAAAAAATAATTATCCTTATTCTTTAGTAATCAATAAAATTAATTTATATTTGGGATTTAAAAAAGAAAGTGAACAAGCTATGTCATATATGAGAATAGCAAATAGAAAAAGAACGTTAGGTCAAAATGAAACTATGAGAAAATATATTATAGATGATTTAATGAAAAATCCTGAAAATGTAAAAAATTATTCTAAAGAATATTTGTTAAATACAAAAGAGGAGTTAATTGAATTATCAATGATAAATGAAAATATTGATGAACAAATAAAAGAATTAGAAACTATAAATGTAATCAATAAAAATTTATTAGAAAGAAAAAAGTAGTAAATTATGAAAATGTCAGAAGTAATTTTAATAATTGATTAAATTTACTTCTTTTTGTTTTTCTGCTATAATAAATGACATTTAGATGGTGATTATTATGGATTTTGAAAAATTTTTTGAGATTTTACCTGTAGAAACAAAAATATTTATTTTATCAGTTTTGCCATATTTAAATTATTATTCATTTGATAAAATAGATATGATAATTAATGAAAAATCATATTTTGATTATGATTCTAAAATGTTATTTGTACTTTTAAGTGGCTTATTAAAAGATGATGAATGTGTAGGTTTATTAAATGAGTATAATATTTCATTTTCATTTGAATATGAACATATTAATAAAGAAAAAAAAGAATTTAAATATATAACAAATTATATTCCTAAATATAATGATAAAGCAAAGTATTTTTTATTAAGTCCTTTAGATATAGTTCTTGAATCTTTAAAGTTTTGTACAGTTCATACTAGAGCATATGCAGATATTATTATGGTGCACGATGAAAGAGATAATAACTCTAATGAATTTAAAAATAAAATAACTAAAATAAATAATAGAAGAAAAGAAGAACAAAGACAAAAAATAGAAAAAGATTTATATAAAAATCTATCTTTTTCTCTAGTATCTTTTTTAGAAGAGGCTAGTAAAATAAGACAGATATTACTTAATAATTTAAAAAATAATGATATATGTAGAAAAATGAACGAAGATATTACACCAATTTCTTTCTTACTAGCGTCATTTTATTATCAAGATATTCCAATATTAAACAATATTAGTGAAAAACAAGCTATAATGTCTTTATTTAAGGATAAAAAAATTACCAAAAATAAAATAATCAACTTATTAGATATTGAGATTGATAAAAGGTTAAAAAACATAAAGAAAGAAGTTTTATTTATAAAAGAATATTTCTATAGATATATTAATGATTTAGGAAAAGAAGGTATAAAAAAAGAAAATATAACAGTATCAGATATTTTAAATAAAGCATTAAATCATAAATATACAAATAGTTACACAGTTGATACATTATTTTCTTTGATGGATGTTAATATTAAGGAATTTGATAATTTAAAAGAATTGGTAAATAGGCGATTAAAAGAATTAAATTGCAAAGAAGAAAATCAAAAAATACAAAATTTATATAATCTTTTAGAAAATGATACAAAAGATTTAATAGAAGATAGTTGTAAAATATATAAATTAATAACAAAAGAGATGGCTAAAAATAATTATAATAAAAAAGTTTTACAAACTTTAGAGGATGTGGAAAGTATATCTTTATTTATTGCTATATGTTATTTTGATGAAGATATAAATTATTTCTTTTTAAAAGAACAAATAGATTTAGATAAAATATTAGATTTTTTAAAGATTAATGTATCTAAAGAAGATATGGAAAGAGAGAAAGTAGATAGAAAAATATTAAGAGAAAGATTTATAAAATTTGTAGATATAAAAGAAGGAAAAAAGATAAAAGTTAAAGATATTATTGACAATTATTGTGATAAAACAATTAATAAAAGTATGATAATGGAAAATATAATAGATGTACTTACAATGAATGATAGTATTAATTTTTTTAGTCAATTAAAAGAATATGTGGCAAATAAAGAAAGTAGAAAAGAACAAATATTACAAGAAAAAATTTTTCATAATATGCAAATAGATGTTGTTAAATATTTGGAAAGAACATCAGGTTTTTATAGTTTTTTGAAATATAGAATAAAACAAGCAAGTAATAACGATTTATTTTCAATTGCACTTATTTTAAGTGCTGTAAACGATAATTATTATCTTGAAAAATTTATGAAAAATTTAGGATTTAATAACACAAGTATTTTATATTATTTATCTCTTAATGAAATAAAATATGATTCTAATATTTTGGTTTTACAAGACTTTGAAGAATTTATACTAGTAAAAGAAAAGAGAGAAGATATAACAATAAATGACATATTAAAAAAGGCTTTTGATGAAAAGTTAGTTGGAAGTGTATACTATGCTAAATTTTTAAAATATTTTGGATATACTTTTAAGGATTTTAAAGATTTTGATTTAATATTTAAAAATAATTTAGAAAAAATTAAAAGAGAAAATGAAATAAGTAATATGGAAAATAAAATAAATCATTACAATAAAGAAACAAAAGATTTTATAATTGTTTCTTCAAAAATTTATCAAAAACTTCAAAATAATATATATAATAAAACTTTAATTGATACAGATAATGATGTAGTAGTATTGTCAATAATATTAGCTTTAGGATATTTAAATAATAAGGATTTTCAATTTTTTAAAAATTATAATTTAGATTTAAATGAAATATTAAATCAATTTGAATTAAATGAAGATTTTTTTAAAGAATTTGATGAGGTAGACTATAACATAATTATAGATAAATATGGAAAATATTTAGAAAAAGAAAAGTTAAGTGTTCATGAAATTATTTTATTAGTGCTTAATAATATAAATGACAATTCATTTTTGAAAAAATTAGTAAATAAAAATTATGAAAAACTAAAAAAAGAAATAATGGTAGGTAAGCCATATGAAATGACTTTAACATTTGATGAGAGAATAAAAATATTAGAAGATATGAAAGTTGATAACTTAAATTTTAAGGATTATAGTTCTCTTATATCTTTTGGAGATAATTTAGTAATTCACTCAAAATATTTAAATCAAATTTTTACAAAAGTTTTATTAAGTGATTCAAATGAAGCATCAATTATTAAAATAAATGAAATGCTTAATAATATATATTTAAAGAAAGAAGAAAAAGACAAGGAAAAGAAAAGTATTTTTAAAAGATTTTTTGCGATTGATGTAACAGATAATGATGAGAAAGTTACTTTAAATGAAGAAGCTATCCAAGAATTAGGTAAATCAATAGAAGAAACATTAAAAAATCTAAAACAAGAATACCGACAATATAAAGAATTATTAATGTATTCTCAAATATATCAACAAAAAAATTATATGTATTATGAAAAATCTTTAGAAATAATAAAATTAATGGAAGATGATACCCTTAAAAAAGAAGATTATAACTTAATGACTAACTTAGATTATTTACAACAAAAAGCTCAAAGATTTAAAACAACAGATTTATTAATTAAACAAAATTTGATTAGCGTTATGGAAGCTATAAAAACGCACAATATGACAATTAATGCTTTAGAATTAGCAAGAGATGTTTTAATACCTTTAGTTACTTTACAACTATCAATTACTAAAGGAAGAGAAAATGAAAGAAAAGGAATAGAACTTTCTCAAGATGTTTTTTCTTTATTTCAAACATTGTTAAACAATAATGCAGTTGGGACTCAAGAAAATATGGAGAAATTAAAAAATTCTACTATGTTAAATGATGAAACGATTAATTTATTAAATAATAATATAATTAGTTATTTACAAGTATTAAATGAAAATAAAGATGATAATAAATTAGTATTAGAAAGAAAGATAAAAGAAGAATAGAAAAATTTTAGGTTTAAATAACAAATTTATTTTAAATGTATTAGATTGTCCAAATACTAAAATAACTAAGTGATATAAAAGAAATAAATAATTGAAGTGTAGCAATGAAAAAATGTTATACTTCTTTTTTATTTTGTGTTAAGATGGATATAGAAAGTAGGAATGAAAAATGAAAGATAAAAAGACAATTGGGGGGGGGGTTATTAAATAAGAAGATAGTAATCATACTACTAATTCTTACAATAACCATAACAATAGGAGGAAGTTATGCTTTTTGGCAAATAACGAAAACTCAAACAGGAGATAACGTTATAACTTCAGGGTGTGTAGACTTAACTATAGATAATCAAAAAAATAATATACAACTTAATAATGCTTATCCAACAGAAGATAGTGAAGGGCAAAATTTAGAACCATTTACATTTACAGTAACCAATCATTGTAATGTTAAAATGGATTATGAGATAGGATTAGAAATGTTAAGTGATACAAATTTAGAAAGTAAATATGTTAAAGTATTAATAAATGAAAAAGGAATAAGTGGTAGTTCTAAATTACTAAATAGCTATGATAATGAAGATGTAACAATTATAAAAGACGCTAAAGAAGGAAGAATACTATTAAAAGGTAAACTAGAAGCAACAACAGATAATAATAATCCTAGTAAAAAAGAATATGAACTAAGATTATGGTTAGATAATGAAGCTGGAAATGAAACAATGAATAAAACATTTAAAAGTAAGATAGTACTAAGTGGAACAATGGGAAGTGAACCAACAGTAGTAGATTATGTAAAAAGTTTAGCAGAAGAAGATACAACAACCTTAGCATATGATGATACAAGTGAGCAAAATTTAAGGTATATAGGAAAAGAAGTAAATAATTATATCGATATAGGAGATAGAGATTCTAGTGGTGGAAAAATCTTATGGCGAATAATAGGAGTCATGAATAACATGACAGTTATAAATGATGATAGAAGTGCAAGTTCAGGACAAAGTTTAGTAAAGATAATTAGAGCCGATAGTATAGGGTTATGGAGCTGGGACACATCAGCAAGTGATGTAAATAAAGGTTATGGAGTCAATGAATGGAGTCAAGCTGATTTAATGATTACTTTAAACTCTGGAATATATTGGAACAAAACAAGTGGTCAATGCTATAATAATTACAATGATGCTAAAACAACATGTGATTTTAGTAGTACGGGACTGACAGAAAGTGTCAAAGGCAAACTAGTGAAAGTAAGATGGAATACGGGAACCATGCCTGATGAATATTCAAGTAATACGAGTAAAATAACAGCAAGCTATATGTATCAGGGAGAGCGAAGTACTCATAATGGAAAAGAGCAATGTAGTGGAGGAAGCTATTGTAATGATAAAGTAGATAGAACAACAACCTGGGATGGATATATAGGACTAATGTATCTATCTGACTATGGATATGCGGTAGGAGGAGACGTTCGAAGTAGTTGCTTAGCAAAAACAATGTATAACTGGAATGAAAGTACTCCAGATTGTAAAGGAAACGATTGGTTATATGATAGTAGCAATTATCAATGGACCATAACCCCTGTCCCTCTTTCGTCGCGTGCTCTCAGTGTGTTCTATGTGTATTCTGGCGGGTACGTGGACAGCAACGATGCCCACTATGCTCGTGCCGTTCGCCCTACAGCCTATTTAGATAGCAATATTAGAATTCAAGAAAAAGCTGATAGCGATTATGGAAGTGATA
>CANRKL010000004.1 GCA_947631205.1 uncultured Bacilli bacterium
ATACCCCCCCCCCAAGCAACATTGCACTTAGGGCTACCGCAAAAGTCATAAGTTTCTTTTTATTATTTTTCTCTTTATATTTGTCTATTCTCATGACTTTCCTTCTTTCTATTATCTTAAGTTTATCACATCACTCTTTTATTTTAAAGTATTAAATTTTTTGCATAGTCAAAAAAACACCAACATTTTTGTTGTGTTTCATAAAATTTAAATTTAACTTACTCCCTCTATCACAAATGGATTACCTTGACTTCCATAATCACTTTCAGAATTATCTTTTATTTTGATATTGCTCTTTAAGTAGGCAACAGGGCGAATGGCACGAGCACTGTGGGCATTGTTGTTGCTCACGTTCCCGCCAGAACTCACACGGAACACAATGTGAGCATTCGACGAATAAGGGACAGGTGTTATGGTCCATTCATAAGATGATGTTGGTAATAACCAATCATTCCCTTTACAATCTGGTGTACTTTCAGACCATTTATACATTGTTTTTGCTAAACATTCACTTCTTACACTTCCTCCGACGGCATATCCATAGTCAGATGGGTACATTAGCCCTATATAGCCATCCCATGTTGTTTTCCTCTCTACTGGGTCATTGCAATAGCTTCCTCCACTACATTGTTCTTTTCCATTATGAGCACTTCTCTCTCCTTGATACATATAACTTGCTGTTATTTTACTCGTATTACTTGAATATTCATCAGGCATGGTTCCCGTATTCCATCTTACTTTCACTAGTTTGCCTTTGACACTTTCTGTCAGTCCCGTACTACTAAAATCACAAGCTGTTTTAGTATTGTTGGAATTATTGTAACATTCTCCGCTAGTCTTATTCCAATATGCTTCTGTGTTTAAAGTAGTCATTAGGTCTGCCCCGCTCCACTCATTTACTCCATATCCTCCGTTTACAGAGTTTGCCGATGAGTCCCAGCTATATGACCCTATGCTATCTGCTCTTATTATTTTTATTAAGCTTTGTCCCATACTTTCACTTTCATCATTATTTATAACTGTCATATTATTCATAATTCCGATGATTCGCCATAGGATTTTTCCTCCACTAGAGTTTCTATCTCCTATATCAATATAATTATAAGGACTTGATCCTATATATCTTAAATTACTATCATCGGTATCATCATATGCTAAATTTGTTGTACCTTTATCTAATATATCATACAAATAATTAGTAGCTAAATCAGGTGCAAAATATAGATTACATTTTGTTTTATTCTTTGTCATATTTGTTACTATCGGTGCCCAATTTTGATAATTCCATTCAACGCTGGCTCCATTATTGCATTCAGCGTGTTCAAATCCTAAGTTTTCTGTATTTCCTTTTTGAGGCATGGTTGTTAATTGTTGGTTTCCATTAAAAAATGCTAAGTAAACATTATCGTTAATATTATTCTTTTGAGGTACTTTAAATATCTTAAAGCCATTTAGAATATCAATTAATAATATAAATAATATTATAATTATTAAAGTTTTTTCTTTATTTATATATTTTTTCATACCTTACCTCAACTTTCTAACTCAAATGGATTACTGTAGCTTCCATAATTACTATCAGTTTTATTTTGTATTTTAATAGAAGACTTTAAATAAGCAACAGGGTACACATCATTATCATCATAACTTATAGTGATAGCTATTCTATAATTTTGAACAATTCGAAATACATAGCTACCATAACTCGAATAAGCGGCAGGGGTTATGGTCCATTCGTCATTGGAGCCAAGTCTTAACCAATCATTTCCTGAACAACCTAAAGCACTATCATCCCATTCAAACATGCTTCTTCCTAAACAAGTAACTCGTTTACTTCCACCAACTGCGTATCCATAATCTGACGGATACATTAAACCTATATATCCATCCCATGTTGTATACCTTGTAACTTGGTCATTGCAGTTACTTTCTCCACCGCTACAAAACTTTTTTCCATGATTGTTACTTCTCTCCCCTTCATACATATAGCTTACATTAATTTTATTTTTGAGAATATTATATTGATAATCAGAAGCGGTAAAAAAATCATCTGGTGTTGTTCCGGTATTCCATCTTACTTTAACTAATTTATCTTTGACTTCAGGAGTCAATCCCGTACTACTAAAATCACAAGCTTTATTACTATTGTTCATTCCTGTATAACATTGTCCAATGTTTTTGTTCCAGTACGTATCTGAGTTTAAGGTTTTCATTAAGTCAGAATCACTCCATTCATTCACTCCATCGCAAGAATTTACACCACATTCCGATGAGTCCCAACTATATGACCCTATACTATCTGCTCTAATTATTTTTATTAAGCTTTGTCCTGGATTTTCAATTTTATCATCATTGATAACTGTCATATTATTCATTACTCCTATTATTCGCCATAAAATTGGTTTATTTGTACTATCTCTATCCCCAATATCAATATAATTATTTGGACTTGCTCCAATATATCTTAAATTACTATCACCGGTATCATCATATGCTAAAGTAGCAGTATCATTTGAAGCTATGTCATAAATTGTATCACTAGCAACTTTTGGTCCAAAATATAATTTACATTTTGTTTTACTTTCTTTTAAATTAGTTACCATAGGTGCCCATTTGTTTCTATTCCATGAAATACTCGCTCCCTTATCACATTCTCCACGTTCAAAAGCTAAATTATCTGTATTATCTTTTGTTGGCATTTCATCTAATACAGTATCTCCCTTATAAAAGGTAAAGAAAACATCGCCACTACCTTCATAGTTTACTGTGCCTTCCATCACTTTAAAACTAACATTTTCTTGATAACTTGCAAAAGAACCTTTTATTACTAATTCTTCTATAAAAAATACACCTATTAATATTACTAAAGTTGTTCCTAAAAATATTTTTTTCTTATTTTTCTTTTCTTTAAATTTGTCTATTTTCATATTTTTACTCCTTAATTTTATTATGGACTTTATTATTAAATTTATTATAACATTTTTGCATTGCATTTTGCAAGGCATATTATCTTTTTAATTTGTCATACAATATAAAAAAGGAGCTGGTAGAAATTGGCATTCCAATTAAATAAAGAAAAAAAGGAAACCGAAAATAAAACTATTCGTTTCCCATTGCCTCTAATTAAAAAGATTGAAAAGGTATTAGAGGGTACAGAGGTTACTTTTTCTAAATTTGTTATTCAAGCTTGTGAATATGCTTTAGAAGAAATGGAACCTAAAAAGAAAAAAGAAGTAAGAAAAAAATCATTAATCAAGTAATGATTTTTTATCATTTTAGACCACTTTTCATTCAATAGTTGGGTCAATTTTATGAAACATTTTGATGCTAAAGTCATAAAGTTTTTTAAAGACATATAAGGAGTCAAAGATTAAAACTAATCCTATTAAAACAGTTTGAGGTGTATATGGGATTAGATTAAAAAATTTATATTGGAAAGTTATACAGTATATAAATCCTAATAGTAATGAAGAAAATAATATTTTACGCCAAAAGGTAAAAGGAATACATATTTTATAAAGAAAGATAAATCCTGTTACAGCAGTTAAGTAAACAGATAAAGTGCTGGTTAAATTAAAATCTAGGTTAAAGACATAGCTAAATAAGGTAATTAAAACAACGTTAAAGAAAACTGTTAGGGCTCCTGGAATACTTTTACTAACTATTTTTAATAAGAAGTTTCCTTTTACTAAGTCATTATTAGGTTCTAAGGCTAGTAAAAATGAAGGTATTCCTATTGTAACTCCTGTAATTAGAGTTAGTTGTATAGGAATAAAGAAGTACTTAGAACCTACAATAATACTATATATTATTAATAAGACAGTATAAAATGTTTTAACAAGTAAAAGAGATGATGAACGACCAATATTGTTAATAGTTCTTCTTCCTTCAGCAACTATTTTAGGTAATGAATCAAAATTATCATTTAGTAAGACTAATTGAGCAACATTTCTAGCTGCTTCTGTTCCACTAGATATAGAAATAGCACAATCACTTTTTTTAAGTGCTAAAACATCATTCACACCATCTCCAGTCATAGCAACACATCTTCCTTTATTTTGTAAAGATGTTACAATAACTTTTTTTTCATTAGGCTTTACTCGCCCAAAAATATCGTATTTAGTAACTGCTTCGCTTAGTTCTTCTTCACTTAAATTTTCTACATCTATTCCTGTAACATTTTTTAAACCAACTTTATGTGCTATTTTAATAACTGTTTTTACATTATCACCAGAAATAATTTTTACACTTACTCCTTGTTTTTGAAAATACTCTAAAGTCTCTTTAGCATTTTCTCTTATAACATCTTCTATTAATACTAAGCCAAGAGCTTCTATATTATCTTTTTGATTTAAATCTTTATTTTTACTTTGGGCAACTAATAAAACTCGATAGTCATCTTGATATTCACTTAATTTAGGAATTTTTTCTAGTTTTGATTTAGGTAAAAGATATTCTGGGGCCCCAATAAATAATGTATCATGATTTTTAAAAGACATAGCACTATATTTTCTTTCAGATGAGAAAGCTAATTGTTCTTCTATTTCATAGTCAGTTTTATTTTGAGTATAGTTTTTTAAAGAAGTCAATGTAGCATTTTCATCTTGACTATAACTAACATAAGCACTTATATATTCTAAAATTATCTCTTTATTATTATTTAATGGCACTATATCTTTAACTGCCATTTTTCCCTCAGTAAGAGTTCCTGTTTTATCTAAACATATCACATCAACTCTAGCAAGTGTTTCTATACAATATAATTGCTGAACTAAAACTTTATATTTAGATAGTCTTATAACACTTACAGCCATAACAGAACTAGTTAGTAATACAAGGCCTTCTGGAATCATTCCAATTAAAGCTGCAACAGAAGCAAAAATAGACTCTGTTATGTTTAATGTTGTATTATATTGACTAATAAACATAATAATTCCTAGAGGAATAATAGCATAAGAAATAACTTTTAATATATCTTCAAATGATTTTAAGATAACAGAATTAATTGGCTTTTGATATTTAGCTTCTTTAGTTATCTTGGATACATAATTATCATTTCCAATATGTTCTACTTTAGCAAGACAATTACCACTGACTATAAAAGAACCAGATAATAATAAATCACCTTTTTTCTTTATAACGGCATCAGCTTCACCAGTTAAAAATGATTCATTTGCTTCAACAGTCCCTTCCATTACAATGGAATCAGCAACTATTTGATGACCTGTTTTAACTTTAATAATATCATCTAATACTAATTCATTTAAATTACAACTTTTTTCTTTTCCATCTCTAATAACTAATATTTCATTTTCATTTATTAATGATAATCTATCAATAATTTTTTTAGAAATTATTTCTTCTACAATACTTATTATTGAATTGATAATTATTACACCCATAAATAAGCAATTTTTTAAACTATTTAACATATCGCCATTTAATATGCCAGCTATAAAAACGGCTATTCCTAAGGCTAAGTTTAAAAAGTTAAAATAAGTAAAAAAGTTATCTTTAATGATTTGTTTAATTGTTTTAGTTTTGGGTTGGTTATCAAAGTTAACTAAGTTATTTTCTATTCTTGTTTTTACTTGTTCTTCACTAAGTCCTTTATCTAAAGGAGGATTATACCTATTATTCATTTTCTCAACTCCTCTATTATTATACAATGAGAAAATAAATTAGTAAATTAAAGAGTTATTAAACACCAATTTTTAAACCTTTTTTCTTTAAAATTATTTTTCTTAAAAAATCAACTGGTATAACGGTAAAACTAAGAAGAATTACAAACATGAGTTCAAAGGGAGTAAGTCCAAATGTTCTAAAAACACTTCCTCCTTTATAGATAATTATTATTTGAACTGTAATTATAAATAGGACAATGAAGATAAAAACCATGTTTTCTTTTAAATGAGCAAAGATGTTTAGACGATTAGTCCTTGCATTAAAAGCATTACCAATACCAATAAAGATAAATAAGGCAAAATAAGCAGTCATTAAATATTTTAAATTATTATCTGGTCGGATTATTGTTCTTATATAAGGGGACTTTAAAAAGAAAAGGCATAGGAAGGATGAATATAATCCTGTCCAAATAATTTCTGAATACATATATTTATTCATTATAGGTTCACTTTTTTTCTTAGGTGGTTCTTGCATTGTTTCGCTAAGAGCTGGTTCAAAAGAAAACGCAAGTCCGGCAAAAGTATCCATAATCATATTTATCCATAACATTTGGATAATAGTAATTGGTGTATTAATACCAATAAAAGGACCAATTATTGAAAGAAATAAGGCTGTAAAGTTACAAGTTAGTTGATAAATAATAAATTTTCTAATACTTTTAAAAATAGTTCTTCCATATAATATGGCTTTACTAATTGATAAGATATTATCATCTAATATAACAATATCCGAAGCTTCTTTCGCCACTTCTGTTCCACTACCCATAGCAAATCCCACATTAGCTTTTTTTAAGGCTGGGGCGTCATTTACTCCATCTCCAGTCATTCCTACTATTAAATCTTTACTTAAGGCTAAATTAACTAATTTAGTTTTATCACTGGGAAGAGCTCTTGCTATTACTTTTATCTTAGGTAACATCTTACTTAGTTCATATTCACTATAAGAATTTAATTCACTACTAGTTAAAACAATATCACTATCACTAGAAATA
This sequence comes from uncultured Bacilli bacterium, assembly GCA_947631205.1. Taxonomy (GTDB): domain Bacteria; phylum Bacillota_I; class Bacilli_A; order RF39; family UBA660; genus Ventrenecus. Next base: position 6,677 of record CANRKL010000004.1, read on the forward strand.
ATTCCTACTTCCCTAGCTATTTGTCTTGCTGTTTCTTTAGCATCTCCTGTAATCATAACAACTTGAATTCCAGCATTTTGTATTTCTTGAACGCCAATTTTAGAATTAGGCCGCAAATCATCTTTTATAGCCACAATTCCTATAAATATTAAATCATCACTATCTAACTTACTATAAGCTAGTGTTATTACTCTAATACCTTTAGAGGTCAGTGAAGTTATTTTTCTTTTAACTTCTTCTTTGGTTAAAAAAGGCTTTTCTTCTCCATTTTTAAGTAACATCATTCGACATTTTGGTAAAATTATTTCTGAAGCTCCTTTAATATATGTTTTTTTTATGCCATTTTCTTTTAAGGTAACTTTAGAATATTTCTTTTTACTATCAAAGTTTTCTTTATTAATTATTTCTAATTTTTCTAAGGGAGGACTTTGTAAAAATTCAAGTAAAGACCTATCTGTTGCATTTCCACCTATCACTTTATTTTCAGCATATATACTTCCATTATTATAATAAAGGCTATTTTGTAAAGTATTAAAATAGTTTATATTACTTTTTATATCTTGAATATTTTTAAATGATTTTAACTCTCCATTAATTAGTTCTATTACTTCTAGTTTTCCTTTAGTTAATGTTCCTGTTTTATCAGTAAATAAAATATTTAAGGAACCAGTTGTTTCTATTCCCACTAATTTTCTTACTAAAACATTATTTTTTAACATTTTTTTCATATTACTTGCTAAAACAAGAGTTATCATCATTGGCAATCCTTCAGGTACTGCAACTACAATGATTGTAACTGATAAAGTTAAAGCATATATTAAGTAGTCTATCATTTGATGAACATTAGTTAATGTATTTATAATTTCTGTCATATTAAAGTTATTATTAATAACGATGACAGAAAATAAATATGAAAATGTAACCAACAACGCCCCTATGTACCCTATTTTACTAATTGTTTTAGCTAACCCTTGAAGTCGCACTTTTAAAGGACTTAAAGGCTCATTATCTTGAACTTCTTTGGCTAAAGTGCCATAAATAGTTTTGTCACCAACTTTAGTTACAATCATTTTTCCAGAGCCTTCATATACCACTGAACCTCTTAATAAGTTATTATTTTCTTGAGGATTTTTAAATGCTTCTTTGGTTTCTCCATTTAGTCTTGATTCATCGACTGATAAAGTACCAAAAATTAATTTTCCATCGGCAGGAATAGCATCTCCAGAATTTAATATAACTATATCATTCGTTACTACATCTTCTAAAGGTATTTCTTTTACTTTGTTATTTCTTAAAACTTTTACTAAAAAGGCTTTAGTTTCTTCTTGTAATCTTTTAAAAGCTTCTTCACTTCCATATTCGCTTATGGTAGAAATAAAAGTTGCTAAAAAGATAGCAATTAAAATTCCTAGTGTTTCAAACCAATTAAAGTCTCTAAATAGAAAGACTATTTTAATGGCTAAAGCAACTAAAAGGATTTTAATAATCGGGTCTCCTAAAGATTCTAGTAATAAACGCCAAAAACCTTTTTGTTTAATTTCTGTTATGTTATTTGAGCCATATGTTTTTCTGCTATTTTCTACTTCCTTATCTGTTAGTCCTGTTATATTCATGCCCATAAGTCCTCCTACAAAAACTTATGCCAAAAAATGATTTTTATGAATAAAAAAGGTTTGACAAAATAAGCTAAAATTAAAATATAGAATGAAAAGATGGAATAGCTGTTAAATGATAAAGTTGGAAAATTAAAAAAATATTTTATAGTAAATTTTAAAGATGTTAAATATTTTTTGGATAGAATAAGAACAATTTGAGAATATAAAATTATTTGCCTGTATCACTTTTATTAATTTTTTTGATAAATCATAGTAAATTTTTTCTAACAAAAAGTTCTTGAAATATCTTAAAATATATATTATAATCTATTTATTCAACAAGCAATGTTCTTGTAGCTCAGTTGGATAGAGCAATCGCCTTCTAAGCGATCGGTCGAGAGTTCGAATCTCCCCAAGAACACCATATGTTAATTATCCCTTTATTTAAGGGTTTTTTATTTGACTTAATTTTGAAGCCTATATATTTTAATAATTTTTATTCAAGAAAAAAAGTAAGAGAAAAATCACTTACTTTCTTGATGAAAAGTTTTATTTATACAAAAATCTTTGTCAACTTTTTAACTTCTATAAATCATGTTTTTCTTTTAACCAATCTTTTTCTTCTTCAGATAAGGTAGTAGATTTAGTTATTTCTTCTCCTATTTGTTTCTTTAATTCTTTTTTTCTTTCTTCTACAAATGTAGTTATATCACTTTTATCTAACTCTTTTATTTCTTTTTCACTTAAACCTGTGACTTTTTGAATAATTATAAAATCTACTTTTTCTTTTAACATTTTTTTAGCTAACTCTTTGGTTTTTTGTTGTTCACCAATGTTAAATCCTTTTTCTAGTCCATAATCAATTCCCTTTTCTAGTCCACAATCAATTCCTTTTTCAACTCCAAAATTAAATCCGTCAACTTGACCATTATAATAAGAACATTCTTCATCTAATTTTTTCTTATCATAATACATTAATAAATCAAAATCTTTGACTATTTCTTCTGCTTCTTTGATTACTTTACTCATTAGCTCATCACCCTTATATATTTCTTTTAACTCATCTAGGTCATTACATAAATCTTTTACAAATCATGTTTTTCTCTTAACCAATCTTTTTCTTCTTCAGATAAGGTAGTAGATTTAGATATTTCTTCTCCTATTTGTTTTTTTAATTCTTTTTTTCTTTCTTCTACAAATGTTGTTATATCACTTTTATCTAACTCTTTTATTTCTTCTTTGCTTTGACCAGTAAATGGGATTATTTCACTTTCTTCTAACTCTTTTATTTCTTTTTCACTTAAACCTGTGACTTTTTGAATAATTATAAAATCTACTTTTTCTTCTAACATTTTTTTAGCTAACTCTTTGGTTTTTTGTTGTTCACCAATGTTAAATCCTTTTTCTAGTCCATAATCAATTCCCTTTTCTAGTCCACAATCAATTCCTTTTTCAACTCCAAAATTAAATCCGTCAACTTGCCCATTATAATAGGAACATTCTTCATCTAATTTTTTCTTATCATAATACATTAATAAATCAAAATCTTTGACTATTTCTTCTGCTTCTTTGATTACTTTACTCATTAGCTCATCACCCTTATATATTTCTTTTAACTCATCTAGGTCATTACACACAAACATGTATAATATTTTCTCTAAACAACTTTTGTTATCTTTATCATAACCTATTTTTCTTAAATAGTCCAGATTTATATCTATATAATATATTCCAACATTTCTTGATAATCCACTTTTTCTTTCCCTCATTTCACTTATATATACAAATCTATTTAATTTAAAATAATCAAAATTATTGACATTAATAGAGTATACTTTCTTTAGTTTTTTATAATCTTCTTTATGATTTATTTGTCTTAGATAAAACTGGCATACATAACTCATGCTTTTCTCAGTTAGTCCTCTATAAGGAGTATAATTAAACTCAAAAGAAAATATTCCTTCTTGGTTTTCAAAAGCTACATCTGCTTCACTATTTATAATATTTTTATTTACGCCAATATCTGGGTGAATGAGTTCAAAGTCTCTTTTTAAATTTTCTAGGGATATTCCTGTTATCAAACTTGTTATCGTAAGCATTAGTTCATTTCCAACTTTACTACTTGTAAATAATTTTTTTACTACTTTATCATTTAACAAATATTCATTTTTTTCATTTTCATTAATCATATAAAATACACCTCTTTTTTTTATAGCTCTTTATTTTAATTTTAGTTTTGATATTAGACAAGAGGTATATTTTAGCTTATTTTGTCGAATTAAAAAAATTACTGTATAACAATTATAATAGTCTCTATTAAAGTTCTCTATAAGGAATATAATTAAATTCAAAAGAAAAAGATGATTTTAAGTATTAAATTATAATTAATCATCTTTTTAATCATTAAACTATAGCTTCTTTAATTTTTTAATCATATTATCATTTACTGGTGGGAGTGATAACTGTTGGTCATTTTTTATGGTTAAAAGGCTATTAAAATCACTTATTTGATTGAAATCAATTTTATCTGTTTCATCAATTGGAGCAGTGATACTTAAAGTTCCTATCTCTCCAGTATGAGTATTTAAAAATTGGGAATCATTACCATTAAAAATTTGAATTAAATTCCCCATTGGAGTGCATTTATGTTCAATAGAATCAAGAACAAGTTCACCATTTGCTTTTTCTAGTATATATCTATAAAAAGAACGAGGTCCATCAGCAATGTGTTTAATAATACAAATATAATCGTTAATTATAAAATAATTAAAATCATTGTATCTATAATCTAAATTAAATTTTTTATAATCAAATTCAGGAATAACAATATTTAAATTTTCATCAAAGAAATCCATTTTTTCAGTAGAAAAATTAACTCCATATCCATAAGGTAGCGAATCATGAAAATGAATATAATTATAATCAACTTCTCGTATAGCTTTTGTCTCGGCATTAAGTAGTTGGTGTTTTTCAATGCCATTATCTGTAGAATTAATAATAAACATATATTCTCTGTTGCAATCAATGTTTTCATAATAATTAGCTGATATATTTATTATTGAATCAAAATCAGCATTGTAAAAATGAAAATCTGTTACTTCTTCATCAAGACTATCTTGACCTATAAAAGTAGTTGGCTCCCAATAAGGATATTCTTCAATACGAATATGAGAAATTTGTTTACCAGTCTTTAAATTAACAAATACATGTTTTCCAATATTTTTCCCATCAACTGTGTAAGGAAGTGCAATTTTTAAAGTATTAGATACTATCTCATAATCTTCAATATCTTCTAATCCATCAATCTTTATTTCATTAACCAATTTAAGGCTAGGTGTATATAATTTAATTATACCTTTTTCTATTAAAATTATATTTCCATCATAGTATGTAGGGCTAGCTATAATAGTTTCATTTTGTTTTATTATTTTCATATCAAACGTAGATTGTTCATTTACTCCTACAATACATAATTCATCTTCTTTCATAATAATTAGATGATTATCACTGTAATAAATTAATCCTTCAATATCTTTTAAAAGAATTTTTCCATCTGTATTAATAACACATCTTTTATAATCATAAAAACGAGTGTCAGAATTATGTTCTTTAAAAACATATAAGTTATTTCCTAAAGAATCTTCAAATTCATATCCTTCTGGAGCAGGTAAATATTTTTTATTTTCAATATCATAAAGTGTGTCATTCCCACAGCCGGCTTTCATAATTATATGTAGAGTTCTTTCATCTTTTTTGCTAATGTGATAGGCTTTTTTATCTTCATATAATACTTTCATTTTATTTATATCCACTACAAATATACTAGAATAATTTATAAATACAGCACATAGTTTATCACCCATAGGGAAAATATCAGTAAAATGAGTATATTCTGAACAATCATATAAATCTTTTCCGTTAGTTAAAATCTTTTGACCATTATCTAATATAATGAATAAGTAATCTTTTACTTTATCGATATCTTTTATAGCTATATTTTTAAATCCTAACTTTTTACTTGAATTATTAACTGATAATTTGTTATCAGACATAGCAATCATCTCTTTTCTAATTGGGATTTATTATAGTATAAAGTTTTAAGAAATGCAAATTGATTTTTACGTATAAATTATTTTTTTTAGCTAATACTACTTTTAGGAGGAAACAATATGGAAGAAAATCTTAAAGTTTTAGATGAGTTAAGTAAAGGAGCTTGTATGGGAGTTGATGCCATTAAGTTTATTATGGATAAAATAGAAGACCCAGAATTTAAAGAGTCTTTAGAAACCCAACTTAATAAATACCATGATATTGAGAAAAAAATTCAAGATTTATATCAAGAATTTGGTGGTAAAAATGATAACCCTCAACAAACTTCTTTAATGAACAAAGCTATGACTTGGTATGGAATTGAAATGAAAACTTTAACTGATACTAGTAATTCTAAAATTGCTGAATTATTAATGCAAGGAACTAATATGGGGATTATTGAAGGAAGAAAGCTTTTAAATCACAAAGATGTTGATGAAAAAATTAATCAAGTTATAGAAGAATATGTAACTATGCAAGAAGATAGCGTAGAAAATCTTAAAAAATATCTTTAGAAATGTCTATTCATTTCTTTTTTTATGTGTTAAAATTAATGTTGAAAGGAGTTTTTAAATGAGAGCAAGTTATTATAATGACTATGGATTATCTAGCAGTGCAGGAACTTGGGCAATTATTACTATTTTAGTAGCTATCTGTGGTGGTATAGTTTTATATTTTACTTTCTTAAATGAAAATAATGCAAAGAATTATACAGGATTTGTTAAAAAACTTTATGATTTTTTGTCTTTCTCAAAATTAAGTTTAGAAGCTATATTAAAGATTTTCTATTTAGTTATAGCTATTTACATTACTTTAAGTTCATTTAGTATTATTAGTACAAGTTTTGTTGCCTTCTTATTATATTTATTTGTTGGTAACATCTTAGCTAGAATTATCTTTGAAAGTGCTTTACTTATCATTATGATTTATCATAAGCTTAATGCAATTAATGAAAAACTAGAGCCTAAAAAAGATAAAGAAAAGAAAGTCAGTGAAGAAAAATAAGTTTTAAAAGCTTATTTTTTTATCGAAAAATTAAAGTAGTAATTAAACATAGTAAAAGACCTATAATAGTTGGAATTATAAAAGCAAGAATAGTATATTTCCAACTTTTTGTTTCTTCTTTTATAGTTAATAAAGTTGTTGCACATGGAAAATGACATAAGCAAATAATTAAGAAATTAATGGCTGTTAAAAGAGTCCAATGATTATTTACTAAGATTTGTTTTAACGATTCTAAAGATTCATACTCTATTAAAGAAGTTCCTTTGATATATCCGAGTAATAAGATAGGTATAACTATTTCATTAGCTGGAAGTCCTAATAAAAAAGCTAGCAAAATTACTCCATCAAGTCCTAATATTAGTCCTAAGGGATTTAAAAAGTTAGTAAGTATTTGAAATAAAGTTATATCACCTATTTTAAAATTTACTAAAAAATAGATTAATAAACCAGCTGGAAAAGAAATTATAATAGCTCTTTTTAAGACATCTAAGGCTTTAGTTTTTAAAGATATTAAGATTGTTTGAATTATTTTAGGTGGACGATAACTAGGTATTTCTAAGACAAAGACTGATTTTTCATTGTTAAATAAGAAATAGTTACAGAGCTTAGTTACAATAAAAGTAATAAATATACCTATCACTATTATTCCGGTTAAAATTAAACTAGAGAGGATTGTTCCAAAAAGTCCACTACTCAAAATGAAAAACATACTTATCATACTAATCATAGTTGGGAAACGACCATTACAAGGCATAAAAACATTGGTTAAAATAGCTAATATCTTCATTTTTTTATTTTCCATAATTCTTGTTCCTGTAACACCCACAGCATTGCAACCAAGTCCCATACACATAGTTAAACTTTGTTTACCACAAGAACCACATTTAGCAAATGGACCATCTAAATTAAAAGCAATTCTTGGAAAAAGTCCATAAGCTTCTAATAAAGAAAACAAAGGAAAAAAGATAGCCATTGGAGGAGCCATAACTGAGATAACCCAATATAAAGTTCGGTATCCTCCATATATTAAAGGATTTAAAATAATTTGGGGTAGAAAATTTAAAATATGATATAATTTTCCTTCTAAAAAACTAAAGAAAGTAAATAGTAAAGTTGATGGGACATTAGATAAAGATATAGTTATCCATAAAACAACAAAGAGCATTATAATCATAAAAGGAATGGCACTCCAAGTATTAGTAAGTATTTTATCTAATATATGAATATTATTTTTTTCATTACTTCTATTTACTACTTCTTTTATTAAAATGCGACTCCGATTTATATAAATATTTATTAATTTTTCACGATTATAATATTTTTGAAAGAAAACTAAGGGTTTTAATATTTTTTGTTGTTCTTCCAAAGTATATTCTTCTAAAGATACTTTATTAGTTAACAATTGCATTGCTGTTTTAGAAATATTGTTACTTTTAGATAATAGTGGAGTCATAAAGTTTATATAATTATCTAAAGTATTATCAAACTTCACTTTTTTTAAAGGTTCCCTAAAATTATTTATTGCTTCTTTTAATTTATCGATTCCTATTTTTTCTTTAGCACTGGTAATAATAACTGGAACATTTAACTTTTTAGATAATGCTTGGTAATCTATTTGAATATTTTTTTTCATAGCTTCATCATATAAATTTAAACAAACAATAACATTAGGTAAAATATCTATTACTTCACAAAGAAGTCTTAAAGATATTTCAATATTAGTGGCGTCTAAAACAACTATGGCAATGTCATATTTTTCCCTCCATATATAATTAGCCGTTATTTTTTCTTCTTCACTTTCTCCCATTAAGGAATAAGAACCTGGTAAGTCTACAATATCCCACTTGGTATCATTAATTTGAAATGTTTTAGTGAGTAAATCAACAGTTTTTCCTGTCCAATTACCTGTATGTTGATTAGATTTAGTTAAAATGTTAAAAAGAGATGACTTACCAACATTAGGTGGACCAATTAAACATATTTTTTTATTCATAAGCCACCTCAATCTTTTGGGCGTCACACTCTCTAAGGGCAAAAGTTGTTCCAGCTACTTTATAGGCTCTTAAAGATTTAAAAGGACTATTAAAAACACAAGTTATAACTGTATTTTTAGTTACTCCTAAATTATATAATCGCCAAGTTGTTTCTTTATCTAAATTAATTTTTTTTATTATGGCTTTTCTACCAATAGAAATATCTTTTAATATCATCATATCCACCTCTTACTATAGATAGCTTATGATAAGTCTTTTAAAGGGTGATTGTAACATATATTTTAAAAGAGGAGCCCATATGAAAAAATCTTTTTTATCGAATACTAATCCTACTCTTTTTTCGTGGTCAGCTGTTATTATTGGGACTATCCTTTGTGAAGAGTTAACAGTAAATGAACAAAATGCTATTGGTAACTGGTTACAATTAGTTGGTGAATATTTACTAACTTATGCTTCTCAAGTAGCCTTAATTAATGCAAATAATAGTGAGGTTATGAATAATAATCAAAAAATCGATAAATTAGAAGAAACTTTAAAAAGAATGGAGAAAGAATTAGAACAAATTAAAAAAGATTATTTTAAAGAATAACCTAAGTAAAATAATGATATATCATCTTTAGTTGTTGTTGTATCAATGGGAATATTTATTTGAAGGGTTTGATAATTTAGACAACTTTCGTTGCTACAAGATAGTTCATCATAAGTTACTTGTAAATTATTTAAATCATAAAAATAATCTCCTTTATTTTGTAAATTCCATATTTTTTTATCATAAGATAAGTAATCTTTAGAAACTTTAAGTGTTTTTTCACTACCATCTTTAAATCTAAATGTGAGCTCTCTATTAGGACTAAATTCTAAATCTGTTAAACTTAAATCTAGTTCTAAATTTATAAAATCATTTTGAATTGTTTTAATTATATCTAAGCGATTGGCTTCATTGGAAAAGACAAAATCACTATAAGCATTTTGTTTAGTATAATTAATAATTGTATTAAGAAATATTAAAGTAAAGATTGATATTAAGCTAATACTTGCTAAAACTTCTATTAAAGTAAAACCATTTTTTTTCATGATTCCCCTACTTTCACACTGGTAAAAAAGTCATTATCTTGATAAGCAATAACTAATTTTATTCCCTCATTTTTGTTTTCTTCTAAGTAATTTTTTATTTGAGAATTTTGACATACTATTAAATCATTTTCACAATTAATTAAACTTTCATTATCAAAATTCATTAACCAAACATTGCTAATATTTAATTTATAATAGAGATTATTTAAAAATGTTTCTTTTTCTTCATCTAATTCTAAAAGATTATTTTCTTTAATATTTAAATAAGGCAAGTTATCTTCTTTTATAGTAGTTACTAAGTTATCTAAATTATAAGTATTATAAAATTTTTTTAAGTAATAGGCTTCATAAAGATTTTTGGCATCATCATTTAGACTTATCTTTAAATTATTATTATAAGAAATGCTTAAGGAATATAAAGAAATAATAAGAAAACTTACAACTGCTATTACAACAATTGTTTCAACAAATATAAATCCTCTACTTTTTTTTCGCATTTTATCACCTATTTTCTTCTGTTGGCACTTATTAATTCTAATGGTTCAGTTAGTTGTTTTATTCTTTCCATTATTCTTCTTGATTTTAAAGTTTCTTCAACATTGTTACTTGATATAAAGTGACTTTCTAATTCTTCTAAGGAAAGATTTGATGTAAAAAAAGTTGTTCTTCCTTTATTCATTCTTGTTTGTAAAATCGTTCCTAATACTTCATCACGACTCCATTCACTTACCTTTTCAGCTCCGATATCATCTATACATAAAATATCAATATTTTCTAAATAACTAATCCGGTCTTCATAAGAATCCCAATCATTTTTTAAATCTCTTAATAATTCAGGAAAATAAATCATTAAGCAATTCACTTTTTTCATAATTTTTAATTCATTAAATAAAGCATTAATTAAAAATGTTTTACCACAGCCAAAATTGCCATAGAGATATAGGCCTTTAGGTTGGTCTTTATAATTAAAATTATCATAAAAATTATCTAACCATTTAATTATTTTAATTCTTTTTTTATCAGTAACATCAATATCTTTCATTCTAGCTTCTTCTAATTCATGTTTTAATCGATATTTTAATTTTTCTTCTTTTTCTCTTTTTTGTAAATATTTGCAAGGAAGGTAGGTAAAGAAAATCTTATCATTATTTTTTTTAGCCATGGAAATATGACCATTATAAGAATTTTGACAATTCCCTAAGCCTGGACATTTATTACAATTTTCTAATTCTTGTAATGAGTTTTCTAATTTAGAAGTTATTTTCATAGCTTCTTCTTTAGTTAGTTTTAACTTTTTAATTAGTTTAACAAATAATTCATTTTGACAAGCTTCTTTAAAGTTTTTTTCTAGTTCTTGGTTGTTTTTTTTAGTCCATGTTAGTTGCATTTTTTATACCTCCTTTAATGCTTATATTTTTCTAAAATATTTTGTAAATCTTCTTCTTCTTCTTTACTCATTTGTTCTTTTTCTATTTTTTCATTAAACCAAACAGGCATCTTTTTTTCATTGGATTGATTACTAGTTTTAGCTAATTTTTTGGTATATTTTTTGTGTTCTTTTTCAGCTACTTCCATAGCTTCTTTAGCTGTTTTTATGCCAAGTCTTTTCCATTGCCCAGCAATTGTTTCTATATAATTATTATTTAATTTATTATTATTCTTTTTTAAAACATAGTCAACTAAAACATTTGTAACAGCTGGTGAAAGGCCAATATCAATTAATAGTAATTCTAAAAGTTTTAAATCTCTGGATGTTGGATTAGAACCTTTATATTTAGCTACTAAAAAATCATAGGGAGAAGTGTTTTCAAAAACTTCAATTATTTTACCTCTTTTAGATGTATCACCACTTGGACTTTTTAAATAAGTTGGTTGAGTTCGATATATTAAAGTTGGAAGTTTACCTTGGTGATTAAATTGATAATATTTTCTAGTCTGAATTCTTAAAGATTCTTTATCAATAAATCCTTTCTCATTAATTGTCATTCTAATAATTTCTATCATTTTTAAAGTATCTATTTCATAAATTAAAGCTAGACTATTAATTAATTCTTTAACTTTTTTATTAAAAGCTCTTTCACTAACAAGATTTTTAGGTAGTGAACTGATGATTGTATCAAAATCGACTTGGTCTCTCATGGTAAGGGGAAGGGTATTTGGACCCATAGCTTCAAAAGTTAAAACAGATGAACTAGAAGTATATACATCATCAAAATTAGCAGTTATATCTTTAAAATTATGTAAATCAAATTTCATAACTTGATATTCTTTTTTTAATAAATCAAATTCATAAGAACCAATGTTGTTATATAAAACTACACTGAAAATGGGATTAGCAAAAAATTCTTTGGCATTAAGTGGTGAATATAATTCGTAAATGTAGTTATTTGGTTCACTTTCTTCTAAATATGTTCTAATTAACCCGATTCCCTCTAAAGTAATTCTGGCTTGTTTAATATCTTCTAAGTTCGATTTTAAAATAGTCATTAAATGATGGTGAGTATATTCAATGCTAATAAAATTATAACGCTCTAAATCACGCCATAAAGTAAGATATAAACTAACGGCTAAACTACCTATTATAGGTTCATATAAATTTACTAAGTTTTTGCGGTCTAACTCTGTTAAAACTGTTTTATTTATAACCATATATTTATCAGCTGGTAAAAAAGATATATTTTCCATACAATCACCATCTTCTTCTTTAGTATTATAGATTATTTTATTGATAAGAGCAAGATTATATCTTGATTATATAGGGATTTTCTTTCGTTCCAAATCCCCCAGCTATTTTTAATTCTCGATTTAAATAAAGAGTTGGATATACTAAGGCTTTAACGCTTGCAAAAGTACTAGAAAATCCACTTTTGGATGAATATGTTAGTACGGATGCTTTACTATATTTTTCATTATAAGGATTTAATAACCACATTTTATTTTTATTATTCATTAAGTAATTATTAGTTTGACATTCCTCTAGGGAAGATGTTTCTAGGCAACTTGGATTAGGAGAGGCTAAAAGTAAATCACTTGGGCTTAAAAGACCTACCGAAGAATCAACTAGTGGGTTTCTTTCTACTTCATCATTACAATATTCTCCTGATTCACAGGTTAAATTAACTAACCCTTTTTCTTGTTCTAGCCATGACGGATAGTTATTTAAATTATCAATACTTCCTAAATACCATGATGTAGGAAAAATATAATTTTTTAAATTTTCAGAAAGTCCGATACTACTAAAATTACATTGAGTCTCTTTATTTTCTTTATCAATTATACAATGACCTTCTTCTTTGTTGTAAAAAGCTCCATTATTTAACAAATTAAATAAATCTGATTCTTCCCATTTATTTATGCCCATTCCATTATTAATCTCTACATCTGATGAGTCCCAACTAAATTCTCCAATCGCGTCATTTAAGATTACTTTAGGATAATATAAATCATTTATTTTATATAAGCCCACTATTCGCCATAAAATTGGGTCATTTTCTTTATGATATAAACTACATTTACGATTAGTTTTTAAACATTCACTTATATCAGTATAATAAATAACATCTAATTCATTTGTTTTATTAATGCCTTGATAAATAGCTTTATCATATTTATCTCCTAAATCTAAATAGTTATTAGGGTCTTCTCCTACAAAATGAACTGATTCATCACTTTGTTTAACTAGATTATCATCATTTAGAGAATACAAGCAATCAGTTAGTAATAAATGATGATTTTTTAAGCATTTTTTTACCTCGGGACTTGATTCTACTAAAAGCCCACCTTGAAATAACCATTTAGTATAAGCAATATCAATAATTAATAAAATAATTAAAATAAAGGCAATAATTATAAGGGCTAAGTTTCTTTTTTTTAATCTTCTTCTTTTTATTACCAATTACAACACCTTCTATCTTTTAAAATTTTATCACATTTTTAAGAAATATTTACTATATATTTAAAAAAAGTTAGAATTTTTTCTTATCTACGGACAGTTTTTAAAATTCAGTTAAATTGATAAATTATACCTTAAACATAAAAAGTTGCTTAAAATTGATTTTTAATACCTTTTTTAACTATATTTATTAAATTTAAAAAAGCAATCCTTTTTTAGAATTACTTTATCTTTCCTCTTTATTTATGCGACAACTATTTGATATAATAATATCAATAAATAAAAATAAAATAAGGAGTTGTCGCATGAATAAATTATATAATACCCAAAAAGATTTTACAATAGGATTTAGAAAGTTTTTAACTCAATCTGTTCCAAATATTAGGAAAACTCAACTTAATATTCTTCCTCATATTATTTTAGGCATGATTCTTTCTGAATCTTGTGTTCCTATTGATATTGCCAAAGAACTTAAAAATGGCTTTTCTTTTGTTCAAATTGATTCTATTATTAAAAGAATTAGAAGATTTTTTAATAATAAGCTTTTTAAGCCTTACGAATTTTATAATAAATTAATTTCTTTCATTATCAATGATTTTAAATTAAGTCATAATGATAAAAACATTTATATTACTTTTGACCATATGTTTAGTAAGCATAATTATACTGTCTTTATGTTTACTATGCGTATTGGAACTTTTGGTATTCCTATTTGGTTTAAATGTTTTAAAGATTATTCTGATAATGATGCTTTTAAATTTGAAACTATTGAAGAGGGTATAAAAAGTGTTTCTAATCTTTTTGAAAATACTGATTTTAATTTGATTTTTCTTGCTGATAGATGGTTTGGTTCTCCTAAAATTTTAGATATTATTAATTCTTTAGGTCATACTTATTGTGTTAGATTAAAAGGTAATATTTCTGTATATTTTAATAATTTAAAAACTAAAGCTAAAAAATTAAAACATCGTAAATATCATTCTGTTACTCATAATGATGTTTCTATTACTAGTGATAGATTTAAAACTACTATTGTTTATTCTAGTACTTTTAATACTTCTGACCCTTGGATTATTGCTACTAATGGTAATGCTAATAAAGCTATTAAAAATTACAGTTATCGTTTTGGTTCTATTGAATGTATGTTTAAATCTCAGAAATCTAATGGCTTTAATTTAGAAAAGATTTCTAATGCTAGTCTTTCTTATTTTGAAACTATGTATACTTGTATTTGTACTTGTGTTCTTTATTTAACTATTCTTGGTGCTGATTTTTCTAAAAATACTAGATGTTACAAAAAAATTAAAATTCAAACTCATAAAATTTATATCGTAAATAAAAGAAAAATCAAAAAAAGGGTTATGTCTTTATTTAATACTGGATTAACTCTTTTCAAATTAGCCTTTAACTCATTTATTTATATTAGAATACCTCTCTCGTTCAAACTTTATGACATATAAGTTCGGAGTATTAACTCTATTAATTATAAAAAACGTGAAAATCTTTTTTGCATGGAAAAATTTTCACGTTTTTTTATTAAATTTTTATTTTTTCATTTTCAAATAATTTTTTTTATTGTTTTTGTATGTTTTTACTCGAACTTTTTTTGCTTCAATCCCTTATAAATACTAGGTTTAATTAAAAGTGTCCGTAGCTAAGAAATTTTTCTTATATTATAAAAAACGTCAATATTTTTTGTGTTATTTCATAAGCTCTATTTTAAAATATTTATAAAATTTACACACCAGATTATACAATATCATACAATATCAAAGTATAGCTTATTTAATTTAATTTCTACACTCTAGTAAGGTCCGAGTCACAGGGATACACCGCACCCACCGGGACATTTTCACTCACGCTTTTAAGGTATGCGGACTATCTTTTGTTCCCTCACCGACTACAATCTGTGTATTCGACCTTAGATAAGCGACAGGGCGAACGGCATAAGCATCGGTGGCATCGCCGTAGTACACGTACCCGCCAGAAGTCACAAAGAACACACCGCTAGCAAGCGACGAAAGAGGGACAGGGGTTATGGTCCATTGATAGTTACTACTATCTCTTAACCAATCATTTCCTTTACAATCTGGACTACTTTCATTCCAGCTGTACATACTTTTGGCTAAGCAACTATTTCGAACGTCTCCTCCTACCGCATATCCATAGTCTGATGGGTACATTAGTCCTATATATCCATCCCATGTCGTTGTTCTATCTACTTTGTCATTACAGTAACTTCCATTACTGCAAAATTTCTTTCCGTAATTATCGCTTCTCTCTCCTTGATACATATAACTTGCTGTTATTTTACTCGTATTACTTGAATATTCATCAGGCATGGTTCCCGTATTCCATCTTACTTTTACTAATTTATCTTTAACACTTGAGGTTAGTCCTGTACTACTAAAATCGCAAGCTTTCTGACTATCTTTTGAACCGTTGTAACATTGTCCACCGGTCTTGCTCCAATATGCTCCTGAGTTTAATGTAGTCATTAGGTCTGCTTGGCTCCATTCGTTGACTCCATATCCTCCGTTTACACTGCTTGCCGATGAGTCCCAGCTCCAATTCCCTATGCTATCTGCTCTTATT
Source organism: uncultured Bacilli bacterium (assembly GCA_947631205.1). Taxonomy (GTDB): domain Bacteria; phylum Bacillota_I; class Bacilli_A; order RF39; family UBA660; genus Ventrenecus. The sequence continues at coordinate 22,921 of CANRKL010000004.1, forward strand.
ATTTTGACTAAACTTTCTTGATGTGTCGCATTTCCATCATCGACTACTGGCACATTATTCATGACTCCTATTATTCGCCATAGGATTTTATTACCATTTGTTTCTCTATCTCCTATATCGATGTAATTTTTAGGACTGGCTCCGATATATCTTAGATTCCAATCTCCTGTATCATCATAATCCACCATTGTTGGATTATTTTTCATCAAATCTTCTATTTGACTGTAATTTTTTGCTCCAACACTAAAATATAAAGTACACTTTGTTTTACTTTTACTTAAATTTACTACTGTTGGTGCCCACTTATTACTATCCCATTCAACACTTGCGTTATTACTACATTCGGCACGTTCAAATCCTAAGCCACTATCTTTCTTTGGCATTTCAGTTAATTGGTTATTGCCATTATAAAACGCAAAGAAGACATCTCCACTACCTTCATACTGTACAGTCCCTTCCATCACTTTGAAACTCACACTTTCTTGGTAGTTGGCATAACTTTTATTTATTAAATACCCCCCCCCCAGACACTATTATTGCACCTAGGGCTACCGCGAAAGCCATAAGTTTCTTTTTATTATTTTTCTCTTTAAATTTGTCTATTCTCATGACTTTCCTCTCTTTCTATTATCTACATCATACCATAATATTCTTTTATTTTAAAGGGATAATTTTTTTCCATTTTACCAATTTTAACATGTGATTCAAAATTGAAATAATAATGTGATTATGTTAAACTATTTTTAGAAAATGTTTTAAAATGTATAATAGAACAAACATCGCAAAAAAGTTTTTTTATTTTTTGAGAAATAGAGGTGAATATATAGTGAAAAATGAATTACAAATTACAAATCATGATTTTTTAATATATAAAGATGACAATAATGATGTTAGAGTAAGTGTACTTTTAATTAACAATGATATTTGGCTAACACAAAATTTAATAGCTGAATTATTTGGAGTTTCTAGAAGTACTATAACAGAACACATTAATAATATTTTAAATAGCGGTGAACTTAGTGAAGAAACTTCCGTCGGAATTTCCGACGAAAGTTCTGGTGGAAGAAAGGCAAAGATTTATAATTTAGATATGATTATTGCAGTTGGCTATCGTGTAAATTCTAAAAGGGCAACTCATTTTAGAATATGGGCAACTAAAGTGTTAAGAGAATATTTAATTACTGGATTTGTAATGGATGAAGAAAGATTAAAAAATCCAAGTTATATTTTTTGTGAAGATTACTTTGAAAAACTTTTAGAAAAAATTAGAAATATACGTTCTAGTGAAAGAAGATTTTATCAAAAAATAACAGATATTTATTCGTCATGTAGTATTGATTATGATAAAGATTCAGAAATTACAAAAGAATTTTTTAAAATAGTTCAAAATAAACTACATTATGCTGTAACGGGTAATACAGCCGATGAAATAATATATAATCGAGTAGATTCTAATAAAGAAAATATGGGACTTACTAATTGGAGTGAATCACCAAAGGGACCAATTTATAGATATGATGTAGATATTGCTAAAAATTATTTAACGGAAAAAGAATTAAAAAATTTAAATAGAATTGTTACAATGTATATAGATTATGCTGAACTACAAGCAGAAAATCATAATGCAATGACAATGAATGATTGGATAGAAAAACTTAATGCTTTCTTACAATTTAATGGTCAAGAAATATTACATAACTCTGGAAAAATTCTCATAAGGTTGCTCGAGAACTTGCATATAAAAAATATGATAAATTTAGGAAAAAGCAAGACACATTATTAGTTTCAGATTTTGATAAATTTCTTGAAAATGATAAAATCTTAAAAGATATTGGGTGGTAAAATGGATTTAAAAATGTATGGAAAAATAAAATGGTTTAAAATAAATAAAGGATATGGCTATATCATAGGTGCTGATAATGATACTTATTTTTTTGAAATAATTGATTGTGTAAATCAAAATGAAACTTTTTTACCAGATGATGAAGTTTTATTTATTCCTAAAATTGGTGAATTAAACATTGCTACTAAAGTAGAAAAAATTGGTGATAATAATGAATAACGTTCAAATTAATTTAATGAAAAAATTCCCTAATTTATATAGAAAACAAATTAAACAAGCTTACCAAGCTGGCAATTTAGATGAACTTATAATTAAAATTTATTATCCTAATCTTATTAAAATATTAGAAAATGAAAAAATATATATTAAAATTAATGAAAAAAATTATATTAACTATTGGAATATTTTATATAATCAAGAATTTGTTGATTACATCTTAAAACATCACATTGAAAATATTAATTTTATTAATGATGAAATGATAAAAGATGAACATATAAAACTATATGCTAATTATTTAAAAGTACATCAATTCGATTTTTCTAATTTTCTTACATTCAAAAATCAAAATGTTTTATTAAACGATGAAATTATTCATATATTAATCACCAAAATTAATTCAGCAAAAGATTTAGCTAATTTTTTTGCATATATCAATGATGAAAATTATTTATTAGAAGCAATTGATTTTGTTAAAGAAAAAGAATGGTTTAATAATTTAACTGATATTTATCTTTCACCAAAAATACTTAATAATCATAGCATTTTTAAAAAAATGTTAAATATATTTGGTAATAAATTTTTAGAAATAAAATTTTATAATATTGACTTACAAGAATTTATGTGGGAAATTATTGAAGCTTTAACTAATGGAGATTTAATTATTGACTCATGTATCAATCCAAGTATCAAAAAAATTTTAGAAGAACCTCAAATTATAAAAGCTATACTAAACTCTCCCAATCTTATGTCTATGAAAAATATTTTTAAAAATCTTAATTTTGATGTAAATATTTTAACCGATGATGAATTAAATAACCTAGTTAAAATATTATATCAATCTTTAAAACAAGATAAAACTTTATTATTTAAAACTTCTTTTGAAAATTATTTAAGTAATCCATTAATTTTAAAGAAAGTTATTGAACTAGACTACTATCCTTTGCAAAAATCATTTACTAAAGAAGCATATACTCTTGAAGTAATTAAATTTTTTGCTGATAATTTAAAAAATAAAGATATAATTAATATTGGAAGAATTATCAAAAGAATAAATTATGATGATGACATTAAACAATATTATAGTCATCCATATGTTATCAATGCTTTAGTTGATATTTTAATACAAAACTTAAGCGAAGATAATATTATGCAAAAGTTACTAACGCCTATATTAAAATTTTATATGGAATTAGTCGTGCAAAATGAAGATTTTGAACATTTAAAGTTAGGAATATATTTTATAAAAAAATATGATTCTCCAAGTTTAATTTTTTTCTCTGAAATAAGCCAATCACCTTTTTTATTAAAATCTCTAATTATATTAAATGAAATAGATTATATGGGGCTAATGAAAAAAGAAGCATTTTCTAAAGAAAATATTAATCTATTATATCAAAAAATTCCATTTAATGAATTTATTACTTTAAATAATATTTATAATAATTTTGTAAATGTTTTTGAGCAAGTTGATATTAATAGTAAAGAAGATTATCTAAAAATCTTTAATAATATGGCAACAGTTGATGACATAGATGATTTAAAAATGTTTATTATTAAAAAGTATGATAAAAGTAATTTAGATGATGTAGAAATAAATAATATGCGGGATTATACTCTTTTAAAAATCACTAATAAACTAAAGCAAAAATATAATGATGATAATTTAGTAAATACATTTATTGAAAAAATATTAAATGATGAGCGAAATCTGGATAATTTAAAATATATTGATAGTTATAAAAACTTATATGTTGCAACTTATATTAATGATATAACTTCATATGATGAGCAAGAAAATATTGATTGCATACCTTTAACAGTTTTAGAGAAATCTAACAAAAAACATATTAGAGAAATTATTTCTTTATTAAATAATTTAGAGACCATAGATAAAAGTCAATTTTCTTTAAATTCGTTAGCTTATAACATTTATTTATCTATTGGTTATGAAAGAGCTAAAGATTTATTAAATCCTAATCCTAATAAAAATTATGGAACTATAAAAAGTCTTCCATTAGGTCAATTATTTTGTAATATTGATATAACTAATGTGGCATTTAAAAAAGTTGGAAATGGCTATATGCCTGTTTTGAATGAAGAATGGATTAAATTAATTTTTGGAGAAAATTACAAAATTAAAAATACGCCAATTAGAAATCATTTAAATGATTTTCAAGATAAAAGAAAAGAAATTAATGAATTATTAAAAAAAGTAGATAATGATTTAACTCTTACTGCTGATGAAAAAGCATTTAAAAAATCGGAAATAAATAATCAATTTGATAATTATCAAAAAGAAATATTTAACTTTTTTAATTTATGTTCAACTGCTTTTAATGAGTGGGATATTATAACAGAAGAATTTATTAAAAATGCTAATAAAACTAAATTAAAAACTAAGTTAAATATTGCTAAAGTTAATGAAATATTAAAATTAATTAAAGATAAACGAAAATTACCTGAATTAGGAGTAGAAGATGATTTATTAATTCAAAGTGATGTTTTTAACTATGTAGGATATGATAATCAGTTTACAATGAACCATGAAAAAGCACCAGCAAGAGCTATTAATATTTCAAGAAAAATGAACAATTATCAAAAAAAATTCCCTAATATAACAATTAATGAAAATAACTTAACTTTATATGTTTACAATCCTCAAGACCGGAGAATTCTAAGTGCTGGTTATCGTTCTAATTGTTGTTTTAGAGCAAATGGTAATGCTGATAATTATGGAGGTAATAACTCGCTTCTTTATTACTGTGCGACTAATGAATACGGGGGTGGTTTAGAAATAAAAGACCTAAATAATAACACTATTATGTTCTCACCTATTTTAAGAAATGGTAATGTTTTAATGATTCATAGTATTGAAACAAATGGATTAGGATACTATAACGATTCAGTTCATGAATTATTAATTGAATATGGTAATAAAGTTATTGAAGAAAGTGAAAAAAATGATGATAATATTGAATTTGTGGCTATTACTAATTTACACAATTTAAATACTTCTTATACTATGGGTACTATTCCAATTGATAAAAAATTTGATATTTACGACCCAGAACATGAATTTGATGGTATCTATCATAACCTTAATTGTGAACAATTTTTATTAGCTAAAAAAGAAAATAAATTTATTAATGATATTAAATACAATGAAGAAGGAAAATCATATAATTATCCTAAAAATGAAGTTTACTTAAGTATTTCTATAACTAAAGAAGAACTGGATATAATTAATAAAATTAAAAAGCTACATGAAAATATTATTTCATTATCTAACACAAGATACAATGCTTTAAAAAATAACAATGAAGCTTTAGCGTATGAATTGTTAGACAAAATTAATGATGAAAAAAGTCAATATTTAAAGGAATATCAAGAGATTTTAAAACGAAGAAAAGGAAGAGATTTATATCAAGAATATAATAAAGCATTAAATACTATTAAAAGAATTAATGAAGAATTAAATATTAATATTGGAGATAATATTTTAGATATTAATATGGGGACAGATTGGTATATTGCTTTTGATGAAACTAAGGTAATATATGCTCATGCCTTAAAAACTGGTGAAAATAAATTAAAAGAAGAACTAAAAAAATATCAAAAAATAAGAGATGACCTTACTATTAATAATGAAGATATTATGAAACTATAAAGGGAGTGCATAAAATTATACACTCCTTTTGTTACACACTCACAATTTTCTTGCATTCATATCCTGAGAATACTACGACATACTTCTTTAGGGGAGTTGCTAATCTTTTATCTTTGCTGTATTCTTCTAATTGACTTCTTCCCTCTTCTATTTTACTATTTAATATTTTTTCACTGTAATCTTTCTTTTTGATATATTTTAATTCTATTATGACATTATTTGGGATGTTTTCATTTTTCTTTCTTAAATAAATATCAATATATCCATTATTTACTTCATATTCATCATTGGTATAATAATATCCACTATCAATTAACATCATGAAATAAATAAACTTTAAATTCTTTTCATTAAAATCTATGAAGTTTCTTTTACTCATCTTCTTCATAAATTCACTTACACATTTATTTAATTTTTCTATTTTTCCTGTTCTTACTGTTTCTTCTATTGCTTCTCTTTGACTACTTACTTCTATTTCGATTTTTTCGTCTTTTAATTTTTTGATAAAGTATCTTCCATATAATTCTTTCATCACTTGATTAGGTATTTTAAATAATAATCCGCCATATTCATCTTTAGTTACTGTTAAATATCCAAAGTAATATAATAAACTTTTTAAATCATCTTCATTTAATTCAAGGGCTAAATCAAATTTAGTTTTTAGGACTCCCTTTATTAATTCATTACTTAGCATTTCTTCAATTGTTTCTTTATAAAATGTATTATTTTGTAGTTCTAATAAGTTACCTATCTTTTCATAGTTAAAGGCTATGTTGTTATCCATTATATTTTTTGGAATAGTTTTAAATCTTTCATAATTGTCTAGCAAATACATGACTAGTGTAGCATTGAAAACTTTTTCATTAGAATCTTCATTAAATAAATATCCATCATAGTTTTCTATCATTAAATTATAAATACTTTCTCTATCTTTTTCTTCTACCACTTCGTTTAATAACTTTTTTACTTCATCATGAGTAAGTCCTATCATACTATTAAATTCTATGTCTGTTGATATATCTGTTGCTATATTAAATCCAGTTGTCATTGAGTTTAAAGTGATAGGACATATTCCTGTTGCAAAAAATCTTCCTACTTTTCCAAGTCCTATATACTCTTTAATTGTAGCATAAAAGGCTTTTATTACTCCTTCATTTCCTACAACACTTTTAAATCTTTTGGTATCTCCCTCTAAAATAGCATTCGTAAAGTTATCATATTCATCTATCATGATATATAAACTATGCCCTAATTTTAAGCTTTCAAATTTTCTTATAAAACTATCAACTATTTCTGATGAATTATCTTCTTCATTTACTTCTATTTTAGTATCATAATGATTATTAAATCCTGCTATTCCTGATATTACTCTTTTTTTAAATCTTATAGCTAGTTCTTTTTCATCTTGATTAGCACTTTCTATTCCTGAAAAATCAAATTTTAGAATATAGTAATTATTTTTTCCAGAAGTTGGGTGTTTATAAACATATGTTTCTTTAAACAAACTTTCAAATAAATCGACACTTTTAACATCATAGTAATAACTCATCATACTTGTAAACAAACTTTTTCCAAATCTTCCTGGTCTTAAATAAATTAATGCCTTTTTATAGTTTTCTAACTTTTCTAAATACATTGTTTTATCAACATATTTATATCCTTCTAATATCAAATCTTTATAATCTATTATTCCATATGGTATTTTTTTCACTTAGAATCATCTCCTTTGTTATCTTTATTATATACTTATCCATCAAAAAAAGCTAGATTTTTTCTTCTAGCTTACTCCCTCTAACACAAAGGGATTAGATTTACTTCCATAATCGCTAGCAGATTTTTCTTGAATTTTAATAGATGACTTTAAATAAGCAGTAGGGCGAACGGCTTCAGCATCGTAGGCATCGTAGCTGCGCACGCACCCGCCAGAATACACAACGAACACATAGCTAGCAAACGACGAATAAGGGACAGGGGTTAAGGTCCATTGATAACTATCTATTAACCAATTGTTTCCTTTACAATCTGGAATACTTCCATCCCAGTTGTACATTGTTTTTGCTAAACATTCAGTTCTTACACTTCCACCTACGGCATATCCATAGTCAGATGGATACATGAGTCCTATATATCCGTCCCATGTCGTTGTTCTATTTACTTGGTCATTACAGTAACTTCCAGTACTGCAAAATTTCTTTCCGTGATTATCGCTTCTCTCTCCTTGATACATATAACTTGCTGTTATTTTACTAGTATTACTTGAAAATTCGTCTGGAATTGTTCCCGTATTCCATCTTACTTTCGCTAATTTGTTTCTTACTTCCTTAGTTAGTCCTATACTACTAAAATCACAAGCTTTTTGTTTATTGTTAGAACTACTGTAACATTGGCCACTGGTCTTTCTCCAATATGCTCCAGAGTTTAAGGTAGTCATTAGGTCTGCTTGACTCCATTCATTTACTCCATATCCATTGTTTACTTCATATCCACTGTTTACTCCTCCTGATGAGTCCCAACTATATGACCCTATGCTATCTGCTCTGATTATTTTTACTAAATTCTCTGTATTACTTATTTCTCCATATTCATCTACTACTGGTATATTTTTCATAACCCCTATGATTCGCCACAAAATTTTATTTCCATCTGAATCTCTATCCCCTATATCTATATAATTATATGGACTAGCTCCGATATATCTTAAATTTTGCTCACTTGTATCATCATAGGCAATCATAGAAGGATTCTTTTTCATTAATTCTTCTATTTGATTATAGTTTCCAGCACTCTCGCTAAAATACAATGTACATTTAGTTTTAGTTTTGGTTAAGTTAGTTACTGTTGGAGCCCATTTAGAGCTATTCCATTCAACACTGGCTCCATTGTTACATTCTGCATGCTCAAAATATATGCCTGCTCCTTTTTTAGGCATTTCATCTAGTTGTTGGCCTCCATTATAAAACGCAAAGAAGACATCGCCACTACCTTCATACTGCACTGTCCCTTCCATTACTTTGAAACTTACACTTTCTTGGTAGACAGCATAACTTCTATTTATTAAATACCCCCCCCCAGCACACATTACGCCAAGGGCTACCGCAAAAGTCATAAGTTTCTTTTTGTAATTTTTTTCTTTAAATTTGTCTATTCTCATGACTTTCCTCTCTTTCTATTATTTACATCATACCACAAGAGTCTTTTATTTTAAAGGTCTAATTTTTTATAACATTTAACTTCTAAACTAACAATTACTAAAGCTAATAATAGTCCTGCTATAATATCACTAAAATAATGAACCCCCAAATAAATTCTACTAAAGCCAATCAAACTAATTAAAATTACTAAAAATATAGTTATAATAATTTTTAACTTATTATTTATTTTACTATTCCATAAAAATATTAATAAAGTCCCATAAAAAACACAAGCACCCATCATATGTCCACTAGGACAAGAGTATCCATTTTCTACAACATAATGGGAAAAACTAGGTCGTGGTCTTTTTAACAAATATTTTACTACTTCATTTATTAATTGATTAATAAAAAGGGAGCAAACAATAAATAAGCCTTTTTTCTTACCAAATAGTAAAAACAAAACAAGGATACCAACTAAAAAGACAGGACTAGCTAAAAAGGTAATTAATTTCATAAATAAAGTCATGCCATCACTAAAAAAGTTTTGACTAAAATAATAAATACCGTTATCAATGGTTTCAAATAAATTTAGTTTAATTAAAATAATCCATATAATAAAGAAAAAAAGAAAAAGAAGATAATTATATTTTTTTATTATATTTTTCATTTAAGCATTATCTCCTTCAAAGAAAACTTGATACCATTTAATAAAGCAATAAACATTCCATATTTTTCGATAATTATCTTTTTTCTTATTAATATGTTCATCTAACATTTTCAATAATAATTTTGTATTAAAGTATTTATTAGCGACTTCACTATTTAATGCTTCTTTTATATCTTCATAAAATAATGGTTCTCTCATCCAGTCTCTAATAGGTACTGGAAAACCTAATTTTTTCTTTTTGTAAGACTCATTAGGTATTACTTTTTTAGCTGCATCTCTTAAAGCTACTTTAGTATTTTCTTTAGTTACTTTGTATTCTGTTGGTAATTTAGAAGCTACTTCAAAAACTTTTATATCGGTAAATGGGACTCTTCCTTCTAAAGAATTAGCCATTGTCATTCTATCAGCTTTTTGTAAAATATCTTTCATTAACCAAAAATGAATATCTATAGCTTGCATTTTAACTAATCTACTACTATTTGCAAATTGTTCATATATTGGTCTTGTAAGTTCTTTGTTGGTAATGGAAAAAGGTACTTTTACTAGTTTTTTTATTTCTCTATCTGTGTAAACTTTATTGACTCCAATATATGAATTTTCTAATTTTTGTCCTCTTCTTACTAAGAAGTTTATTCCTCTTATAGGAGGCATTAAAGAACAAATTCTACTAATTATATTTCTGATAAAATAAGGTATTTTATTATACCACATAAAATCTACTTCTTCACGGTATGAGTTATATCCTCCAAAAAATTCATCAGCGCCTTCTCCTGATAAGACTACTTTAACATCTTTGCTTGCTAAATTAGCCACAAAGTATAATGAGACAATAGCAGGGTCACTAGCAGGTTCGTCCATATGATATAGTATTTTAGGTAATATTTCCATATATTCTTCTTGAGATATTTTTTTAGAAATATTTTTTATTTTTAATCTTTTAGCTAAATCTTCGGCATAAGATATTTCATCATACCTTTTAATATCATAACCAACTGTATAGGTTTTACTAGGCTTAGCTAAGCTAACTAAATATGACGAATCTATTCCACTTGATAGAAATGACCCAACTTCAACATCACTAATCATATGATGTTTAACACTATCTTCCATAGTTTTTCCTATTTCTGAGACTGTTTTTTCATAATCTTCTTTTTGAATTGGAAACTTTAATTCATAATACTTATTTATTTTTAATTCATTATCTTTAAAAATTAATGTATGACCAGCGTCTAATCTTTTTACTCCCTTAAAGAATGTTTCATTGGTTGGTGTAAAACTAAAAGATAAATAATTAGGTAGTATTTCATCATTTAATTCTTTTTTAAATAATGGATTATCTAAAAAGGCTTTAATTTCTGAAGCAAAAAGTAGGTCATTATTTTCTGTTAAGTAATAATAAAATGGTTTAATTCCAAAAGCATCTCTGGCACAAAACAAGCTTTTATTTTCTTTATCCCATATGGCAAAGGCAAACATTCCTCTTAAGTGTTTTGGTAAATCTTCTTTCCATTTTAGGTAACCCGCAAGTAAAACTTCGGTATCACTATTAGTTTTAAATGGATAATCAGTTAATTCTTTTTTTAATTCTTGATAGTTATATATTTCGCCATTAAATATGACAATTAATGATTCATCAGAATTTTTCATCGGTTGAGCCCCACCTTTTATATCTATTATAGATAGTCTTCGATGAGCAAAGGCTACTAAGGAATCAATATAATAACCCTCTCCATCTGGTCCACGATGTTTTATTCTTTCACCCATTTTTTTAATAATTGGTTCTTTATTTTCTATCTTACTAACAAATCCTGCAATTCCACACATAATTATTTCCTCCATTTTGTAATAATTTAATTATAAACTATTCTTCAATAAATGACAAACTTACTTTTTCTTTTTCTTTATCTATATCTATTACATAACAATTTACTATATCCCCAACATGAACAATTAAATTAGGATTACTAACAAATTCTTTACTCATTTTAGAAATATGAACTAATCCATCATTATGAAGACCAATATCAACAAAGGCTCCAAAACTAGTAACATTTCTTACTGTTCCGACAAGTTTTAATCCCACTTTTAAATCATCAATTGTTAAAATATCACTTTTTAAAACAACATCATCTAATTTATCTCGGTAATCTATTCCAGGATGCTCTAATTCTAAAATAATATCTTCTATTGTATAAATATCACTATTAAGTTTTTTAGCTAGTTCTTCTTTATTTACTTTATCTAATACTTGATTAAATTTTTCACTACCAATGTCTTTTGCCTCTAAGTTTACTTCTTTTAATAAATTTTCTGTTAAGCTATAACTTTCGGGATGAATTCTTGTTTTATCAAAAGCACAAGTTCCATCAGTTATTCTTAAAAATCCGATGGCTTGTTCATATATTTTAGGACTCATTCCGGAAATGCTTTTTAATTCTTCGCGATTTTTAAAAGGACTTTTTTTACGATAATTAAGTATGCCATCAATAGTTTTTTTAGTTAACCCTGATATATAACTTAAGATACTAGAACTGGCTGTATTAATATTTACTCCTATTTCATTGACTATTTTACTAGTTGTAAATGCTAAAGCATTTTTAAGTTCTTTTTGATTAACATCATGTTGATATTCCCCAACGCCAATACTTTGAGGGTCAATTTTGACTAGTTCACTTAAAGGGTCTTGGATTCGTCTTCCAATAGAGATGGCACTTCTTTTTTCAACAGTTAAATCGGGAAACTCTGAAATAGCTAGGGGACTTGCTGAATAAACAGAAGCACCTGCTTCACTAACTAAATTATATAAAACATTACTTCCAGAAATAGCTTTAGCTACAAATGCTTCACTTTCTCTTGAAGCTGTACCATTACCAATAGCTATTATCTCTACATGATATTTATTAATTAAATCTTTAAGTATCTTTGTACTTTTTTCTACTTCATTTTTAGGTTCATGAGGGTATATTGTCTCAATTGCTAAAACATCGCCAAAAGGATTTAAAACCGCTAATTTACAACCTGTTCTAAAAGCTGGGTCAAATCCTAAAACAACTTTACCTTTAATAGGCTTAGTCATCAGTAAATTTTCTAAATTATCTTTAAATGTTTCAATAGCTTTTTCTTCAGCTTCACTAGTTAAAATAGCTCTTATTTCTCTTTCAATGCTAGGTAAAATTAATCTTTTTAAAGAATCTAAAATAGCTTCTTTTATATAAGGAACAACAAAAGAATCTTGATTTTTAATTATTTTATTTTCTAAAAATTCAATTATTTCATCTTTATTATAATCTAGACTAACTTGTAATATTCCCTCTTTCTCTCCTCTATTCATTGCTAAAACGCGGTAGTGTTTTGCATATTTAATTTTTTCTTCTAAATCATAATACATTTCATAAACTTTTTTCTCATCAATTTGATTTTTCTTTAACTTACTTTTAATATATCCTTTATTTAAAATATTTTTTTTAATATATCCTCTATAATAAGCATTATCACTTACCCATTCACTAATAATATATTTAGCTCCACTAACAGCATCACTTACACTCATATTAAAATTAGACGCTAAAGAGTTTATGTCACCCTTCATTGGATATGACATCATCATTTTAGCAAGGGGCTCTAATCCCATTTTAATAGCTTCACTAGCTTTGGTCTTTTTCTTTTCTTTAAAAGGTCTATATAAATCTTCAATATCAGTTAATTTTTCACACTTTAAAATACTCTCTTTTAATTCTTCGGTTAAAAGTCCTTTTTCATCTATTAATCTAATAACATCATCTTTTCTTTTAGATAAGTTTTCTAAATAAGTATATTCTTTTTCAATAACTCTTATTTGTTCTTCATCTAAAGAACCTGTTGCTTCTTTTCTATAACGAGCAATAAATGGAATAGTTGCTCCATTTTTTAGTAAATCTAAAACAGATATAATTTGACTTTCTTTAACATTTAATCTTTTTGCTAATACTTCTTTATTATTCATAATGTTACACTCTCCTCATAATATAAATTTTCATATTTTCCTTTTTTACATATAAATATCAACCAAATAATTGCTCCAACAATTAAGAGGGCACTTACAACTTGAGCCATTTTAAATCCCCCAATCATTAAAGAATCCGTTCTAAGTCCTTCAATAAAGAAACGTCCCACACTGTACCATATTAAATAAAAACAAGTAAGCATTCCTACTTTTATTTTTTTACTTTTTCTAATAATTATAAGTAGTAAAAAGCCTAATAAACACCACATTGATTCATAAAAAAATGTTGGGTGATAGTATATACCATTAATATTCATACCATTAATAATAAAGTTAGGAATATGAATTTTTCTTAAAAAAGATAAACTAACTATTCCCCCATGGGCTTCCATATTAAAAAAGTTACCCCATCTGCCTATTGCTTGAGCTAAAATAACAGATGGCACGGCCATATCTAATATTTTTATAAAATTATAACCCTCTTTATGACAATATAAAAAAATAGTTAATACTCCAAAAATTAAGCCACCATGAATAGCTAATCCCCCTTCCCATACTTTAAATATTGAAATAGGACTACTAGCATAGATTGCCCAATTAAAGATGACATAATATATTCTGGCTCCAATAAATCCCATAATAATTGCCCAAAAAGCTAAATTAAAGATAAAATCTTTGGGATAAGAAAACTTTTTACTTTCTTTTATTAATAAAGCTATCCCTAAAAAAGCCCCTACTAATAATAAAAAGGAATACCACTTTATTTCAATAGGTCCAATTTGTAACATTACTCTATTCATCGTTATACCTCCCTTATTAATTGTACTAAATTAATAACTAAAAGTCCATCTAGTACTTGCAAATAATTTTATTTGTCTTTATAATATTTGAAGAAGTGAGGTAGTTATGGAACAAGATTATGGACCTGTATGGTATACAGTAAGAGATTTTATTAATCGTAAAATGAATTATAATAAAAATGCAACAAAAGAAAACATTCAAACAATGGTTAAAACAGAATATTTTTTCAAAAAAATGTTTAACACTTTACAAGTTATTAATGAAGATGACCTAAAAATTAGATTAATTGATCCTTTAACAAGAGAAGAATTTATTTTAAGTTATTTACCTGAAAGTAAGACTATTCTTTTAAAATCTTTAAATGAACAAGATGCTTCTAAAGAAATGGTCTGGAAAGCCCGCAAACAAGTTTATGTTAGTAATTTAAATGATGAAGTTATAGTTACTACTGTTTCTCCATTAACCATTAAAGATATTGTTACAAGTATTTATGACAAAAAAATATTTAAAGATTTGTTTTTATCATCAGCACCTTTTCCAAGTACATTTTATGAGATAATTAATTCTGAAGAATGGAAAGATATTTTAGAACCAGAAAAAAGTGTTACATCTTATATAAGAGGAGATACTAATGGTGAACCTAAATGCCAAAGAATATCTTTTACTACTAAAAATCAAGAACAAGATGTTGAAACAATTCGGGTATATAAAGTTGAACATACTCTTAAAAATCATCAAAGATACTGCGATAAACTATTAAAAGAAGAAGCTATAAAACTTATCTAGCGCTTCTTTTATATTTTGGCATAAAATATTTTGAAAGGAGGCCCTAATATGCCATATATGTATCAAAACATAAGACCTAATGATGACCGCTTTATTTTTCCTTTTTTAGTAGGAGCTGTAACTGGAGGAGCAGCTGTTGGATTAACAAGACCACGTCCTATTTATAATGTTGCTCCAAACCAACCTTATTATAATCCAGGATATTCATACCCACCATATCCTTATGGAAATTACTCATATAATTACTATGTTCCTTACCGATAAAGAATCTTTAAAGTCTTGCGTTTTTTAGTAAGACTTTTTCTTTTAGAAAAAATAATTCCTAAAAATAACATTGATACAATCATACAAGAACCACCATAACTTAAAAATGGTAAAGATATCCCGATTATTGGTAATATTCCTAAATTCATTCCTATATTTTCTATTTCACTAAATATTAGAATTGTTAAGAATGCTTGAAAAAATAATTTTAATGTTTCATTTTTTTCTAATCGATATAATTTTATTAAACAAATATCTAAAATTAAATAACAAATTAAGATTAAGAAGGGTCCACATAGTCCTAAAACATTACTAGAAAGAGCAAAAATAAAATCAGTTGGAGCTTCTGGGATATAAATACCTGTGTAAGATAAATTAAACTTAAATAAAGGAGCACTTCCTAAAGCTGTTAAGGCGTTAGATATTTGCAGACCATTTCCAAAATTTAATACTCTATCAACCCGGTAGAAAAAACTTGTCCCTAAAATGCTTATCAAATAATCTCTTTGCATTAAATATAAATAGATAAAACTTCCACCAATAATAGCTATAATTAAAAAGAAAACCCAAAACCACTTCCGAGATATTTTTGTATTCCAAAGAAGAACTAAAGTAATTAATAAATAAAATAATATTGCTCCGGTATCGGGTTCTAAAAAGACTAAAATAGTTGGTAATAAGAAAATAATTAAGATATGTAATAAAAATTTGAATTCATCAAATAAACTATAAAAACGTCTATTAGAGCAATAACTAGCTAAATAAGCTCCGTAAGCTAGTTTCATTGTTTCTGATGGTTGAAATTGAAAACTTTTAATTTTTAACCAAGCTTTAGCTCCATTGGTATTAACACCTACAAATAAAACCGCAAATAAACAAAATAAATTAATAACATAAAACCAAAAACTATATTTAAAAATTATTTTGGGGGGAATATAAGATATTAAAGCAAAAAGAAAAATACCCAAGATAACCCACATAAGTTGTTTAGAAAAATGATTGGAAAACAAAGGTCCAATTGTTCTTGCATAATACATTATTAAAAGACTTAATCCTAACAAAAACAAAATAGTTACAATAGTTATTAATTTAATTACTTTCTCTTTTCTTTTCATATTTTTATTATGTGTCAAAATTTTTAAAAATAATCATAAAATAATTTAGAGGTGATGATATGGGCAAAGAATTACCTGGTGTATTTTCAAATCCTATTAATAAAGAAATAAAAAATAATACTGATTATTACTACAGTATTTTAAAAAGTAATGAAAATAGAGGGACTAAAGAAATCATCAAAAAAGTCAATGATATATTTTCCAGAAAAGATTTTGTCTACAAAAAAAGAGTTCAAATTAAAACTATAGATGATGTTTTAAATGTCACTCTTGTAGGTCGCAACAACGCTAATTTGCTAACAATAGATAATCAAAGTATACCAATTACAAATATTATTGATATTGAACTTCTAAATTAATAGAAGTTTTTATATTAATTGGTCTATATATCTTTTTAATTCTTTCGCGTCTTTTCCAAAAATAATCTTTAATTGATTATCTATTTCAACAATTCCTTTAGCTCCTAATTTAGTAATTGCATCTTTATCGACAATACTTACATCTTTTAAAATAACTTTAAATCTTGACATATTACACTCAGCATTAACAATATTATCTTTACCACCAAGATAACCAATTAACTTATTAGCTTCAATATTAAAGTCCTTTCGCATTAATTTAGCAATTACCAAAGATATAAATATTAAAACAATTATAATAATTGCATACACTAACCATTGTTCCATAGTATCACCTAAAACAATTATACTATATCTTTTAGAAAAATGCACTAATTTTAAAAATTAACATAAATTATTAGTGAGAATATAGGAAAGGGGAAAATGTTATGTGTAATAATGATAATAATTCTAACTGCATCTCTGAGATATTAAATGTCATCTTAGTGCTACAACAAAATGCTTGTCCGGATTCTTGTTTAGATTCATGTGACCGTCCTGTTTTAGGAGGTGGACCTAATTGTTTAGTATGTAATACTAGACCAATTCAACTTTATCTTTGTGGTTCTAATGGAACTCCACTAGCTATGCCAACAACTAAAGACCCTATCGTACCACAAACAACTTCAACTGTTTTTCGAGTTGAAAAAGTTGACAACAATTGCTGTACTTGCCGTGTTTTAGAAGAAAATCCTGATACAACAAGCTTAAATCCATATGTTACTACTACATCATTCTTTACCGTTGATTTAGGTTGTGTATGCGCTATTCGTTGTTTAACTGATACCTATGTTGAATGTATATAAAAAGCTGCTCATGGCAGTTTTTTATTTGGAATGACTTTAGCAAGTACTCTTTTAATTCCTTTGGGCTTTTCTTCTTTTGGATAATCTTTATCTAAATTTTTAAATTCAAAAACTACAAACTTTCCATCAGAAGATAAATATCTATCTATTTCAAAATCACCTAAGAATTCTCTTAATTCATTTTTATTCATAATAACTTTACTTAAACAAGACTCGATAAAAGCCTCTGGTAAAACATCTCCCCTTTTAAAGGGCATTTTGTTTTTTTTAGCAAGTAATAAAATGTTGGGATTTAGACTTGCATAAAACTCATAATTCATCTCATCATCATTTAGACAAATTCCATTAGAATCAGGTACCAAAGGAAGTCGATAATTAAACGTACCTTTTTTATATAATAAAAACTCACTTAAGGCCTTAAATTGATAACTAAGGAGCCATCTTTCTTCTTGATTAACCGTTCTTCTTTTTTCTAAAAAAATGGCATTAATCTTTTCTTCTAATTGTTTTTTACTATAATTTTTAATCTCTTTATAATTTAATATCCAATCTAAAGATTCAAAAAATAGAACATCTTTTTCATTCTCTATTTTAAGAAAATTATTATTCTTATTTTTTTTAATTGCTTCCATTATTGAAGAAGAAATTTTATAGTTTAAATGCTTTAAAACATTTATATCTTCCCTACTTACATAAACTACTTTTTGGTTATTTTCGATATTTATTATCATCACTTGTATCACCACCTGACTTTAGGTCAAGTATAACACTTTTATATCGATTCCCAAACTTTAAATCACTTAGTTTACAATTATTTTGACGCTTAAATTAGTAGTTTTTGTTCTTCATTATCTTCAATATTATCTAATTCTACTTTATTAATACTATCAAATCTTTTGGTTATTTTATCAGTAGTTACATTAATATCTCTAACATCTTTACTAACTGTTTCAATACTTCTTGATAATTTATCCCAACGTTCTTTATATCTAGCAAAATCTAGTGATAACTTATTAAGTTCATTTTGCATTACTTTGGCATATTTATTTCTCTCAATATTTTTAATTATCATATATACAGTAGTTAAGGTACTCATTAATGTTGTAGGAGAGGTAATCCAAACCTTTTTATTATAAGCTTCTTTTAATAAGTCAGAATGATAAGCATTAATCTCAGCAAATATCGCTTCAGCTGGTAAAAACATAATTGCTTGATTAGCTGTTTCTCCAGAAATAATATATTTGCTCGCAATGGCGTCAATATGTTTTTTAACATCAATTTTAAACATCTTTAAAGAGTATTCTCTTTCTTCTTTTGATAAACTTTTGTTAGTCATTCGTTCATAATTTTCTAAAGGAAACTTTGAATCTATACAAATATTACCTAAAGGCTCTGGAGCATGAATAATTGAATCAACAATACTTCCATTAGATAATTTATATTGTAATTCATAAATATTTTTATTATTCTCGCCAAAGACACTACTAAGGATATAATTTAAATTAACTTCCCCAAAAATTCCTCTAGTCTTTTTATCAGTTAAAACACTTTGAAGAGAAACTATTTCAGCTCCTAAGCTATCAATCTTTTTCTGGGTTTCATCAATTTTGGTTAGTCTTTCTAAAATGTTAGAAAAAGTTTTTGTTGTCTTTTCAAAATTTTCTTCAATTCTTATATTCATTTTTTCATTCATTGTTATTAAACGTTTTTCAATTCTATCGTTTAAATTCATAAAATCTTCTTTTAAATTATTAGAAAAATCATACTTAAAATCTCCTAATTCTTTAGTTAAATTATTAGAAAAAAATCCTAGTTTTTCTGAAATATTTATATCACTTTTTTTATTTTTTACTACTTTAATAACTAAAAATATTTCTATTACTAAATTTATAATAAGCAAACCAACTATTACATATTCCATATCTTACCTCATAATTCTTTTAATTTATATACTGTTTTTTGATTTAAAAACTTTTCTTTTCCTTTTAAGTTATTTAGAAAAGTATTAATTAATTCATCTACTTCCATTGCCATATTAAAGGAATTTAGGATTACTCCCTCTATATTTTTTTCATTCTTTAATATACTAGCATTATATATATCTTTATCATAAATAACTGTTCCATATTGATTTTCAACTGTGAAAAAAGGCATTTTTGTAACTTCTTCTTCTAATTCTAAAACTTTTTCTTTAGGATAGTTAAAATGTTTAGCATAATTAGTATTTAAAGTTCTTCTTGAATACATTAAAGGTAAATGCCCTAGCCCATAAATAATTAAAGGTTTAGTTGTCTTATTTAATATTTCTTTTACTTCTTCTTTAGTTATATCGGGAGAAATAACTACACTATCAACTTTAGTTAAATAAGTATTAATGGTTTTATAATTACAACAAGCATGACTAGCATACAAAATACTTTTAATATTTAAATTACGTATTAATTCATATACACCTAAATCTTCAAAAAAAATACCTACTATATTAACTGGTAAATTATCTAATATCTTTTGTAATTTAGTTATATCTTCGGTATTTAATAACCTATTTATTAGTAAATAAGCTTCTTCTTTTATTTCATCTATTTGATATTCATCTATGTATCCCACACAAAAATCTTTTAAGGGATAAACATAGTTTACATCATTTTTAGGGACTATTTTGATACTTTTATTAGCAATTACATAATACTTAAGCATTTTCACTCTTCTTAATACTTATACTAAGTCCATCCCCAACATCATAAAATTTAGTTGTATATTCTTCATTATTTTTTAAAAATTCAATATAATTTTCAATTTTTTTAACTAATTGGCGAAGATTTTTACTAGGTATTTCTTCTGATTTTCCAACATATCCATGATATTTTAAATTATCAGTAATAATTACTCCTCCATCAGCTAAAAAATACTTAAACTTTTCAAAAAACTTAGTATATTGGCCTTTCGCGGCATCAATAAATATTAAATCATACTTATTTTCATCACTTAAATTAACTTCTAAAGCATCTTGAAATACAACATTAACCTTTTTATCAAACTCACATTTTTTCACATTTTTTAAGCATTCCATATATCTTACTTCATCACGTTCAATTGTTGTTACTTTAACAAGAGGACTAGAAGATGCCATCAATATTGCTGAATACCCTATTCCACTTCCTATTTCTAAAATATTAACTACATTGTTAGCTTTGATAAACTTCATTAAAAAAGCTATACTTTCTTTTTGAATAATTGGCACATTATGTTCTTGAGCATATTGTTCCATTTCGACTATTAATTGTTTCATTATATCCACACCTTCTATAAACAACCATTTTTAGATAATTCTGTTGTTTTAAGATAGAACTCATCTGCCGTGGTCAAGAATGACACTTCACCATTACAAGTATTAGCAACAAAATAATAAAATGCTGTATCACTTGGATAAATCGCGGCATTGATACTAATAATTGATGGACTACAAATGGGTCCAATAGGTAATTTACCATTCATTTGGCCATCTGTCAATCTTGTATTGTAAGGGTTGACATCATATAAGACATCATATGTTTCACTATCTTTGCCCATTTCTTTTCTAGCTCCATAAAAAGCTGTAACATCACTACCTAGGCTCCAATTTTCACTAAGTCTTGTGTAAAATACTTGAGAAACAGTCTTTCTATCACTTTCTGTATTAGCTTCTTTTTCAATAATTGATGCCATTGTCATAATATCATGAATACTATGAGTTGAATTTAATATAACATCTTTTAAAGGTTCTAATTGGTCTTTGGTTGTATTAAGAATTGTTCTTACAACATCATCAATAGTTGCAGTTTCTAAAAATTCATAAGTATTAGGAAATAAGTAACCTTCTAAAGGATAATATAATTGGTCATTTAATATAGAGTCAGTCAAAAACCAATAATCGCCACTTTCAATTAAAGAAGTTAAATAATCTAAATCATTTACTTTCTCTAAAAATTCATCTTTACTAAATCCTAGAGACTTACTTAAAACTTCCGCATAATCAGTTAGTCTTTCTCCCTCTATTAAAGTGACTTTTTTAGAACGAATTAAAATATCTCCATTAGCAAATTTTTCTAACATAGCTTTAGGAGTCATATCTTCACTTAATTCATATTCTCCAGCTTGAATATTATAATCATTAAAAAACAGGTAAATGCTTAAAGCCAAACTACTTCTAATAAATCCTTCATCTTGTAATTTTTTAGCAATGCTTTTTTTAGTCATTCCAGCTTCTATAGTAAATTCTCTTGGATTATTTAAAGAACTACGGGGGCTTATTCCCCAAAAATAAAAGCCTGTAAATCCTAAAGCACCAATTATTAATATGCACACAATAATTATTATAACTTTCTTCATTTTTTTAAACATTCCTTTCCGTCTCACTGTGTTCGTCTTCAAGAAACAAACGACAATGAAAATAAAATCTTC
>CANRKL010000005.1 GCA_947631205.1 uncultured Bacilli bacterium
CATGTGTTTGGATTATTTTAACGTCTTCATTGACGATTTTTGTCGTGGACAAAATTTATGTTTTTATTTTCAACCTTCAACCTCTTTATTCTTTTTTTCTTCTAATTTAGTTAAAATAGCTTCTACTGTATACCATTCTTCTTCTGTTTTTAAAGGCATTAATTCTTTGCTATTTTCTTTAATAATATTTGCATATACTCTTTTAGATTCCCCATCATCTAAAACATTATCGGTATAAACAATATAACTTAAATTGCTTTTCTTAGGTGTAAAAATATATAAGACATCACATTCTTTAATATTTCCTTTTTCATCTTTAATTTTAATTTTACTATAATTCTTTTTTTTGTTCAAACTCTTTCCTTCTTCCTTTTAAAAAAGTATCTAAAATAAGAGAAGACGCTACATTATCAATAACTTTCTTTCTTTTTTTTCGACTATTATTGGAAGTTATTAATATTTTTTCAGCTTCAACAGTTGATAATCTTTCATCTACTAAATGAACTTTAAGCTTAAATTCTTCTTCTAATAATTCTTTAAACTTATAACTTCTTTCTCCGGCAAATCCTATACTATTATTCATATTTTTTGGTAATCCTAAAACAAGCTCAGTAATATTTTTCTCTTCAATAATAGATTTTAGTTCTTTAAGACAAGCACGATAATCATTTACTGGAAAACAAATTGTCTTAACGGGCAAAGCCATCATATTATCTTTATCACTTACTGATATTCCTAATGTTTTAGTTCCTAAATCTAATCCTAAGTATCTCATTTTAAGAATTCTTCTAATAGATAAGCTAATATTTCACTTCTCTCTAAACTCATAATCTTTCCTCTAGCATCTTCAAATGTTGATATATAACCTGGGTCCCCACTAATTAAGTAACCAGCTAGTTGTTTAATTGGGTCATACCCTTTTAATCTTAGACTTTCACATACTTCTTTTAAAGTAAGTCTAATATTTGCTTTCTCTATCATTTTAACATCAAATAAAGTCGTGTTTTCCATATTCCACCTCAATTATCTTCTTTATTGTACCAAAAAAATACTATAAAGGTCAAGGTGGCTTATATTGACTTCAAAAAAAAAATGATTATAATAACTTTCTAGGTGGTTTATATGCTTAATGATACTTTTAAAATGTATTTAAAAGAAATTAGTAGGTATCCTTTATTAGCAGAAGAAGAAACTAAAAGACTAATTAAGGAATGGCAAGAAAATCATAATGTGGAAGCTTATCAAAAAGTTGTTAATTCTAACTTAAGATTAGTTATTAAACCCGCCAAAAAATACATAAATCAAATAAATCACTTACAAATTTTAGATATTATTGAAGAAGGTAATTTAGGCTTATTAAGAGCAATTGATGATTATAATCCTGATTTAGGGTCTTTTACAACTTATGCTTATGGTTGGATAGAAGGAAATATTTTAAAAGCTATTAATGAAAAAGAAGCAATGATAAGAAAACCTACTCACATCAAATATTTATTAGTTAAATATCTTAAGTTAATAGAAGAAAAACCTGATATTGATGATAAGTTAATATGTGAGACTTTAAATATTACTCTTAATACTTTAAAGAGAGTTAAAGAATATTATCAAACTGAACCAATAAGTTTAAATACTTTGATAAATGAAGAAGAAGAAGAAAGTGAAATAAGTGAGTTTCTTCCAATTAGTCACAATGATTATAATGATTTAGTTGATAATATTAATGATAGAGAAATATATTTAGTATTTAAAGAAGTTTTAGGGGCACATGAATATTTTATTTTTTACTATCGTCTTATTAATGATTCAAATATTTCTTTAAGAAAAATTGGTGATTATTTTCATGTTTCTGGAGAATCTATTAGAATGCTTGAAAAAAGAGTTAAGAAAAAAGTGGCGGCTTATCTAAAAAATAAAAGATTATATCAAGCGACTTTAAAGAAAATTAAAAATAGAGAAAAAGATAATTTTAATAAATTAAAAATTACTCCTAATAATCCTTCAAATATTATTACTTACTTATACTTAAAAAATAAGATACCTTTTAGGGAACACTACTTATACTATTTAATTTATCTTAGTAACTATCATTATGAAATAGATGATTATCAAAAAATATTTAATATTAGTTATCATGAATTAAAGGGTCTTATAAGTAACTTAAAAAAATATATAAATAATTTAAATTCTAAAGATTTTCAAGAATTTAGAGATAATCTTATGAATAAATATTTAGGATTAAAAATTTTAAAAATTAACTTAGATAGTCAAGATTTTTATTTCAAACGTTTTAAATTAACTCAAAAATATCAAAATCTAGATTTTCTAACGGTTATTAATTTATTTAATGAAATAAGCTATCACTTATCCCCTACTGATATTAGAATATTAAAAAAATATTATAATGATTATTCGGATATGAAAGTAATTAGTCATTTAGAATTAGAAAAAAATATTAATTTAATTAAATTCAATTATTATCCTAAAGATACTAGTGTTTCTAAAAATAAACTTCTTAAAACTTTAGAAGAATATCGGAATGACTTTAGTGAAGAACAAATTTCATATTTACAAGCTTATTATTTTAATCAAATAGATAAAGATGTTTTTCTTAAAAAGTATCCTAATTCTGGGTTAATTAAACATCATGAACATTTAGTAAATCGTTTAGAAAGATGTTATTATCATATCTTTAAGTATTTTGAAAATAATTTTAATAAAGAAAATTGGGTACAAATAAGAAGCCAATATTCAGAACGTTTTAGTGATTTGAAAAGGCAAATTTTAGACTTATATTATGGGATTTATGATAGTCCTAAAAGTATTTTAGAAATATCTAATATTCTTCACTTAGATTATAAAAAAACTCATGCTTTTTGTCGTAATGCAAGGGATTTAGCTATTAATATTTTAAATGGTTCAAGCGCTAAAAAGGAAATAATTAAGGAGAACTATATTCCGTATCTTAATGATTTACATTATGAATTTAAAAGTAGTATTAGAAATATTTTAAAATTATATATAATTGAAAATAAAACTTATGATGAAATAAGAGAGATAACTAGTTTATCAAAAACTAAAATATCTAATATTATAATTGAAGGAATTAAAAGAATTGATTATTATCGTTTTAATCTTTCTTCACCTTTTATTATTTCAAAAGAAGAATTACTTACTTTTTTGGATTCTCAAAATAAATTTAATGAACAAGAAAAAGAAATACTTGTTTTAAAATATATTGATTGTTTGACAAATAAAGAAATTGAAGAAAAAACTCATGTGCAAATATCTAAAATAAATGCTATTTCTAATAAATTTTCTAAACTTTACAACAGTTATTTAATTAAAGATATTTTGGTTAATGAAGATGATTATCAAGAAGAAATAAATAAACATCCAAGTGAGTCTTTGTTAAAAAAAGAAGAAAAAGAGTTTATCAGCTACTATTTAGGACTTACAAACTCTTATAATCCTCTTGGTCAAAAATTAGCTAAAGAAAAACTTATGGTAATGTTTTCTTTAAATCCCTCTACTTATCAGCATTTAGTTAATGATATTAGAAAAAAAATGAAAAGGTTAAAAGCAGGACTTCTTAGACCTTCTTATTCTTTTATTAAAAGAGATGATTTAGATAGAATCTTAGATGATAAACACTTACCTATTTCTTCTAAAGATAAAGATTTATTGTGTTATCTTTTTGAATTAAAAGATTATCCTTATTATACTTTTGAAGAAGTAAGCACTATTAAAAATGAAAATGTAGATAATCTTCACCGAAGATATTATCAAATTATTGTAACTATTTATAAGTATTTAAATCATGAAATAGATGGGAAGTATGATTTTAATGAAGATATTATGCCTATATTAAAATATTTTAGTTTGTCATCACGGGACTATATTATTTCTTATTATAAAGATGAATTAACTTATGAGCAAATAAAAGATAAATATAATCTGACATTTAATGAGGTTGTTTCAATTTTTAGTCAGATTAAAAGTAAGATATATGATATTTTAAATAATCCGCAAGCTAAAAAGTTTGACTTTGATTTTTATTATCAAGAAAAAGATAATCCTGCCCTTCCTTATTATAGAGATATAAGGTTAGCTAAACAAATTTTTGATTTGGCTTTTGGTCCTAAAAGATTAAGTAATCTAGGTATTGCTAAAGCTTTAAATTTAGATATTTCTTTATCAAATATTAATAGTATTATTAATGATTTTATGCTTAGTTTTTGTAAATTGAAAGATAATATTTTTAAAGAGAATACTTTTACTTATGAAGAAATATGGAGTTATTATAAAAAAAATGAAGCTAATATGCCTAGTTATTTAAAAAATATTTATTTAAAATACTTTAAAAGAAAATGTGAACCATCATTTTTCATAATTAATGATTTAATTAAAGAAACTAAGAAAGATGCTTTTATCTACTCTTTAGCTACTAAAGAAGAAGTATTGCAACTATTAGATAAGTATAATGATAAATTACCTTATAAAGTTAAAGAAAATCTTATGAAAAATTTTAATATTTCTAAACAAAAATTTTTAAATGGTAAAGAGATAAATCATGTCTATAAATTATTAAATATTTTAGATAATTCTTTAGAAAAAAAAGAAGCAATTAAAGAATTATATGATAAACCACCTATAAAACATCTGTAGTTGATTTTTTGACAGTTTTTTTTATAAATAAGAAAAAAGCGATGATTTTTATTTCATCACTTTTTAATTAGCTTCTACTATAAGTCTTGCTCTAAAGTTTTTACCAGCTTGATAATTTTGCTGTAAGCCAGTATCTAAAAATTTATATTCAAGTTCATATTCATAAGTTGAATGAGCTGGAATTAATAAACTTTCAACTACATATTCATCATTAGTTGGGGATGGACTTTGCCCTTTTACTATTACTCCCTCTCTTCTTACTGTATATACAAGCTCACTATTAGGACTAAATTCATTTTTGACATCTGTAAATTTAATACTATAAGGAAGTGTTATATCACTTGAATTTGATATTCTTAAAACTAAAGTTGAACTCCAGTTAGGTTGAATATTTGTTGCTACAACATCTTTAACATGAGTAACATATAAAATATTTTGATTACCTGCAGTTACATCTAATAAACCACCATCAGAAGTATCACAATTTTTATTACATTTACCATCATTATCGGTATCGATGTTTCTATCAGGAATACCATCACCATTGGTATCACAGTTTAAATCGCATTTGCCATCGCCGTCAGAATCAATATTTATATCAGGAACGTTATCTCCATCTGTATCACAGTTGACATCACATTTACCGTCGCCATTAGTATCTTGGTTAGATAAGTTTTTATCAGGTTTACCATCACCATCGGTATCAACGTTTGTATCTGGTACGCCATCACCATTAGTATCTATATCAACATCTGGTTTACCATCACCATTGGTATCAATGTTTACATCAGGAGTACCATCTCCATCAATATCCACATTGGTATCTGGCCATCCATCTTTATCGACATCACAATTTATATCACACTTACCATCACCATTAGTATCTTGATTAGTTAAATTTCTATCAGGGGTACCATCACCATTAGTATCTTGATTAAAGTGTGGCACGCGGTCTTTTTGATAATCAACATTAGTATCTGGTTTACCATCACCATCAATATCACAGTTTATATCACATACACCATCACCATTGGTATCAACATTAGTATCAGGACTTCCTGTACCATTGGTATCAACATTAGTATCTGGTTTTTTATCACCATCTAAGTCACAGTTTAAGTCACATTTACCATCATTATCCATATCAACATTTATTTCTGGCCAACCGTCGCTATCAGTATCACAGTTTAAATCACATTTACCGTCACCATTAGTATCTTGGTCCATTAAATTGTGGTCAGGTTTACCATCGCTATTACTATCAACGTTAAAATGTGGAATTTGGTCATTGTTATAATCAACATTTAAATCAGGTTTACCATCACCATTAGTATCACAGTTGACATCACAAACACCATCACCATTGGTATCTTGATTAACTTTTGAATTATCACGGTCACAGTTTTCATCACAAACGCCATCATTATTATGGTCAATGTTTTTATCTGGTTTACCATCGTTATTGGTATCACAGTTAAAATTACATTTGCCATCACCATCGGTATCACAGTTTAAATCACATTTACCGTCACCATTTGAATCAATATTTAAATCAGGCATTCCGTCGCCATCGGTATCACAATTAACATCACACTTACCATCGCCATTGGTGTCTTGGTTCATTAAGTTTTCATCAGGTTTACCATCGCCATCGGTATCAACATTGGTATCAGGTTTTCCGTCTCCGTCAGTATCGATATTAGTATCAGGCTTGCCATCTTTATCATTATCTAAATTTACATCTGGAGTTCCATTGCCATCAATATCAACGTTTGTATCTGGCCAACCATCTTTATTGTTATCACAATTAACATCACACTTACCATCACCATCAGTATCTTGATTAGTTAAATTTCTATCTGGTTTACCATCACCATCAGTATCTTCATTAAAATGAGGTTTTCTATCTTTTTTATAATCAACATTAGTATCAGGAACGCCATCTCCATCAGTATCACAGTTTATATCGCATTTGCCATCACCATCGGTATCAATATTTAAATCAGGGTCGCCATCTCCATCAATGTCAATATCTTTATCAGGTTTACCGTCACCATCAGTATCAATATTAACATCAGGTTCTTTATCACCATCAATATCGACATTAGTATCTGGCCAACCATCTTTATCAGTGTCACAGTTTATATCACACTTACCATCGCCATCAATATCTTGATTCAATAAATTTTTATCAGGTTTGCCATCGCCATCAGTATCTTGATTAAAGGTAGCATTTAAACTATTTTGATAATCAATATTTAAATCAGGAACGCCATCACCATCAGTGTCAATATTGACATTTGCTTTACCATCACCTGTCACATCAACATTTAAATCAGGAATGCCATCACCATTAGTATCACAGTTTAAATCGCATTTGCCATCATTATTTGTATCACAATTTAACTTACAGGTTGAAGATGGTTTACCAGTAGAACCACCTGGACTTTCTTTATTAATATTTTTAACAAAAGCAAAAGTCGCTCCACCTATCCCAATAAACATAAGAAAAAATAATAGTATAACTATAATTAAACTCTTACGATTGCTCTTTTCTTTTTCATCATTTAATAATTCCTTATATTGTTCTTCAAAATCTTCTTGTCTATTAATAGGATTATTGTTTTGTTCCATATTATCTCCTACTCTCTATTCTTATAGACTGATTATAGCATAAAGTGTAGCACTTAACAAGATTTTTTTTCAAAATAAAAACACCATATTTTGTGTTAAAATATTCATCTACAACGCGATTTGGATATATAAAGATTTTTCTGTTCATTATCTTGCGGTATTTCATTATTTAAAAACTCAAAAAAGTCAATTTGACACATATTATTCAGTTATTTTTTCATACTAAAAATGGTGATATTTGTGAAAAAAAATAGTATATGGCTTGATTATCCTTATAAAGAATCTTCTAAAACTTTAGAAAAAGATATTACAACTGATGTTTTAATTATTGGTGGTGGAATGACGGGTCTGTCGGTATCTTATTTTTTAAAAGATAGTAATTTAAAAGTTTGTCTTGTTGATAAATCTTTAATAGCTCATGGTGTCAGTTCTAAAATGACTGCTAAAATATCTTATATTCAAGGTAATTATTTAAAAATTAAAAATTCATCTTCTTTAAGTAATGCCAAAAAGTATTTTTTATCTCAAAAGGAAGCTATTGGTATTTTACTTAATATTATAAATAAAGAACATATTTCTTGTAATTTAGAAGAAGTTCTTACATATATTTATGCAGATACTCCTAAAGAAATTGTAAAATTACAAAAAGAGAAAAATCTTTTATCTAGTTGGCAGGCAAATATAGAAGAAGTAAAAAAAGATAATTACTATGCTATTTCGACAACTAATTATGTTTTTCATCCCTTAAAGTATCTTTATGCTTTAAAAAGAATTTGTGAAAAAAAGATAGATATTTATGAAAATACGGAAATTAAAAGTATTAAAAAAGAAGATAATTATTTTATTTGTTCTTCTAATAATTATACTATTAAAGCCAAAAAGGTTGTTTTAGCTTGCCACTACCCATTTTCTTTGTTTCCTTTTTTACTTCCCTTAAGAAGTTATGTTGAAAAGTCTTATCTTATGGCCTATTCTTATCCTTATAATAATCATACAGCTTTATTATCTCAAAATAAATCATATCGTTTTTATGAAGATAAAAAAATTTATAAAATTTATCTTAGTAATTCGCATAATATTGGTAATCATTTAAATCGAAAAAAAGAGTATTATAAATTAATTAATAGTATAAAAGAAAGACCAGAATATCTTTGGGAAAATGATGATTTAATTACTATTGATTATCTCCCCTTTATTGGTAAGTTAAAAAGTAATGAAGAAAATATTTTACTTTCTACAGGTTATAATACTTGGGGAACGACAAATGCAACCTTAGCTGGTAAAATATTAAGTGATATTATTTTAAAGAAAGAAAATCCTTATATTTCTTTATTTTCATTACAAAGGAATTATAATTACTTAGCTATATTTAATTCTCTTTCTAATATTTTTATTAATGGAAAAAGTTATCTTATAAATAAAATTAATCCTTCTAAAAAATGGTATTCTAGTGATATTTTCTTTAAGAAAAATAAAGCAATTATAAAAAGTAATAATAGTGAACATATAGTTATTAATAAATGTCCTCATATGGGTTGTCCTTTAATTTTTAATGAAGTTGAAAATGTTTGGGAATGTCCTTGTCATGCTTCTAAATTTGATATTGATGGTAAATGTCTTAAAGGTCCTAGTAAACAGGATATTTCTTATCAAGAAAAAAAGTAAAATAGCATATATTTTATTGAGGTAGTTATGAAAAAGTTATTAATATGTAAAATTATTGGGATACTATTAACTTTTATTTTATGTTTTTTCTTACATTTTGCTTATCAAAATTTTCCTAATTTTCTTTTTAGTATCCTAACTCCAGTTAATGAAAGTATTTGGGAACACATGAAGTTAATTGCAACTTCTTTCATCATTATAAGTTTAATAGAGTATTTATTAATTCATAAAAAAATTCATCTTAAAAATTTTACTCTAAACTTATTTATTGTTCCATCTTTAGGTATTATTACTTACTTAATTATTTATCTTCCCATCTTTTTAATTGTTGGTGAAAATATCTATATTAGTCTTGCTTTATTATTTTTAATTATTATTTTAATGCAAATACTAAGTTATTTTATTTTACAATATCCGACTATTAAGGGTGAAGAAAAAGTTGGCTTAATAGGATTATTCATTCTTTACTTTCTTTTCTTTTATTTTACTTATTTTCCACCCCATAATTTTCTTTTTTATGATTTAGTTAAAACTAGCTATGGTATTATTCATTGATAAATATCGAAATAACCCTCCCAAGGGTCTTTTCTTTTAATTCTTTTTAAAGCTTCATCAATAGTTATTTCATCAGGTCTTATCTTATCTAGTTCACTCCATTTAAGAGGCATTGATACGGACCCATTTTTAATTCTAATAGAGTAAGGAGCAACAGTAGTTGAACCCATTGTATTTCTAACCCAATCAATTAAGATTTTGCCTTTTCTTTTATTTAATCTAATATTACTTACATATTTTGTAGGATAACGGTATTCCATTAATTTAGCAATGTTTTTAGCAACACTTCTAAAAGTTTGCCAATTTTTAATAGTATAAATAGGAACTACAATGTGATAGCCTTTTCCACCACTTGTCTTTAAAAAAGATACTAAGTTAAGTTCATCTAAGATTTTCTTTAAATCTCTTACTCCTTCTCTTACTTTACTAAGGGGCATACCAGTATCAGGGTCTAAATCAAAAACCATCATGTTTGGATAGCGATAAGAAAAAGCATGGGAACCCCATAGATGAAACTCATAACCATTCATTTCTACTTCATTAAGTAATCCTTCCCTGTCTTCTAAATAATAAAATTTTTGTTTATCGCCTTCTTTATTAGTTATTGTTTTTTCTTTAAAATACTTATTTTCATTAAAATGTTTCTTAAAGAAAGTATCACCTTTTACTCCATTAGGCGCTCTTTTGGTAGTAATAAGACGATTGGCTATATAAGGAAGCATTAAGGGAGCAACTTTTTGATAGTAATTAAATAAATCTTTTTTGGTAATTTTTTGTTTAGGAAATATTATTTTATCAGGATTAGTGAGATTAATATTTATTTTTTTATTTTGTATTTCTTCTTTTGTTTTTCCACTTCTTACACTAAATTTATAATTTTTAATATCAACAAAATTTTTAAATTCATCAGCTTCTTTTATTAATAACCAATTGTTTTCTTTAAAATGAACAAGATTCCATATTCCTTTTAATCTTTTACCATGAAGTTCAAATTTTAAAAATCCTTTTTCTAAAGATTTTTTAGGATTATCTTCTAAAGTATAAGTACCTTCATCAAAAAGCATTACTACTCCAGCCCCATATAATCCTTCTTTTATTATTCCTTCAAAATCTTTATAATCATAGGGATGGTCTTCTACCATGACCGCTAATCTTTTGTCTTTGGGATTATAAGATGGTCCTTTAGGAACTGCCCAACTTTTTAATACTCCACCTACTTCTAGTCTTAAGTCATAATGTTCTTTAGAGGCCCAATGATGTTGGACGACAAATATTTTTTCTTGGGAATTTTTTTTCTTAACTCCTTTAGGTTCTTTTGTTTTACTAAAATCTCTTTTTTGATTATATTTTTCTAAAGCCATAATACCACCATAATTTTAATATAGGAATATTGTTTAATTTTATACTATTTAATCTTTATTTTCATAAGCTAATAAATCTCTAATATCTTGTTCTGTAAGATTTTGTAAGAATTTATCATTATCCATATCTTCTTCAATTATTTTATCAGATAAAACTTTTTTCTTTTCTTGTAAGGCTAATATTTTTTCTTCAATTGTTCCTTTACATATTAGCTTAATAACTTCTACGGTTTTGGTTTGACCAATTCTGTGTGTTCGGTCGGTTGCTTGATTTTCCGCTTGAGGATTCCACCACATATCTAAGTGAATAACTACATCAGCACTGGTTAAATTAAGTCCAGTTCCTCCACTTTTTAACATTATTAAAAATACATTAGTCTTATCTTTATTAAACGCATCAACAAGCATTTGTCTTTTTTTAGCAGGAACATCTCCCGAAATCATATAACTAGAGATATTTTCTTTAGAAAATTTTTGTTCTACTATATCAAGGGCTGTTTTAAAACTAGAAAATAGTAGTATTTTATGACCATTAGATATAACTTCTTTAATTATTTTTATTAAGTTTTCTAATTTAGCACTTTCTTCTTCATAATTTTTATATAAGATATGAGGGTCAATACAAATTTGTCTTAGTCTGGTAAGCAAAGTTATTATTAACATTTTATTTTTAGTAAAGCCACTGTTGGTAATTAAATCATTCATTTTATCATTAACTAATTTAACTTCAGCAGCATAGTATTTTTTTTGTAAAGGATTTAAATCTATGTATATATTATTTTCTATTTTAGGTGGTAAATCTTTTATTACATCATTCTTTTTTCTTCTTAAGATAAAAGGTTTTACTTGTTCTTTTAAACTTTTTAATAATTTATTGGTATCTTCATCAAAATCTTTAACTTTATATTTTTTTTGAAATCTTACTAAACTAGATAAAAATCCAGGCATGATAAAATCAAATATACTCCATAATTCAACTATTGAGTTTTCAATTGGGGTTCCGGTTAAGGCAAGTTTAGTTTCAGCTTTAATATTTTTAACAGCCATTGATAATCCAGCATGAGGATTTTTGATATTTTGGGCTTCATCGATTGCAAAAACTTTAAATACTTTATCTTGGTAAAATTCCTCGTCTTCCCTTAGTAATCCATATGATGTAATGTAAATATTTCCATGAAAGTTTTCTAGTTTATTTCTTCTTTCACTTCTTTGACCAGCAAAGACTTGGTATTTTAAATGAGGAGCAAATTTATGAAACTCATTTTCCCAGTTGTAAACAAGTGATGTAGGACAAACAATTAAAAATTTAGAATCACTATCTTCTTTTAATAATTTTTCAATGAAGATTATTGTTTGTAATGATTTTCCTAAACCCATTTCATCAGCTAATATGCCTCCAAAACCACATTTACAAATAGTATACAACCATTTTACGCCACTTACTTGATAATCTCTTAACAGTTTTTGTTCATCTTTGGTAAATTCTAAATCATTATTTTGGAATTCTTTAAATTGATTAATAAATTTTTGAAATAAAGAGTCAGTTTCAATTATAT
This sequence comes from uncultured Bacilli bacterium, assembly GCA_947631205.1. Classification (GTDB taxonomy): domain Bacteria; phylum Bacillota_I; class Bacilli_A; order RF39; family UBA660; genus Ventrenecus. Next base: position 12,437 of record CANRKL010000005.1, read on the forward strand.
TATATTTTTTCTCTTTTAGGGAATCTAAATATAATGCTCGGTATTTAGGTATTTCACCATGACCTTCTTTTATATCTTTATTAGATAATTCTAATTCTTGAGTTAAATCTTTTATTTCATTTAAAGAATCTTGATCTAAGCTTAAGATGTCACCACTTTTTAAGCGATAGTATTTTTTATTTTCTTGCATGGATAAAAGAATATTATCTAATTCATCATTACTAATACCACCTAAGTCAAATTCATAACGAAGTATTTCATCTTGACCAATGGAAAAGTGAGTAGTTATTTTATTATCTTTAATAATATGAGTATTTTTAAAATTTTCGGTAGTAAATACCATATATTTTTCAGATAATTCATTAATCATGTTATCCATAAAATCACAAATTAAATCTAAATCACATAAAATTAAAGCATTATCTTTTTTAACAAATCCTAATTCTTCTAACTCTTTAACTACTTTTTCTTCATAATCAATATCTCTTATAACTTGACTTTCTTTATCAAAATAACTAATATCTTCATCATAAACAAATTTAGGATTACAAATAATACTATCTTCATTTAAATCAAAGTATAATTTAGTATCGGGATTATTTCCAATAATTAAATCATTAGTAGTTTCATCTAAAGTAATTTTTCCTTTAATTATTCTTAATAAACTTTTTTGGAAGTCATAAAATTCTTTTTCACTAAAAATCATTTCATCTAAAGAATTATTTTTAAATTCATTTAGTAAAAATTGTTGTTTGGGATTTAAATGATAGATTATATTATTATAATAAATATATTCATAGTCATCAGTTAAATTATAGAGATTATTTATGTTGTCAAGTGAGACTAAAGTATATTGTCCATTAGAAAGATGAAGAGAAAAATGCATGGGAAACTCATTTACTATGGGTGAATCTTCGGGGCTTTCATTGATATTTATTTTATGATATATTTTTAATAAATCTTTTATTTCTTGGCTATTTAAGCTTAAATAATTTCCGGTATAATAATGTCTAATTTTATAATTACTTATAAGTTTAATTAATTCTCTACTTTCTTTAGATAGAAAATGTTTTTCTGGGTCATAGACAAAACTAGTTCCAAAAGGATACTCCATACGTTCTTCTAAAGCTCTTTCAAAGCCATTAAACTTACTTAATAATGAATAGAGTTTATCTATACCGATTTTAACTTTTAAATTTATACTGTCATAATAATAGTTATTTTCAATAGTTAAATAAGGAATTAGTTTAACTTCTTTTTTAATTGTTACTTCTTCACTAAATTTTTCTTTTAATTTTTGAAATAAATCTTTAGTTTTTTCAATGTTATTTTTCGATTTAGTTACTGATTTAAATAATTCGTCAGAATAAGTTATTAAACAAGCCGCGATGTGCTTACAAGAAAAAGTAGCATTAAATTGTTCACAAGTACAAGAAGCACTTTCTATTTCATTATTTTTAATATTAATATAAACGACATATCTTTTATTAATTCGTTCAGACCTTACTAAAAAATTATGTCTAATCTCACTCATGACATTTACTTTACCAACATAATCTATATAATCTTCATCATAATTAAGACCTTTTTCATAATCTTTTGGTAAAACAAAATCTAAAATTTTATTAGTTATTTCATCCATTACAATCACCAAAAACTTTCAAGTCGGTAACTATTATATCATACTTTTTCTTATAAGCTATATTTTTTTATTTATTATTTGCAATTGTTTGGTAATAATTATATCTTTCTATGGCATTTTGTTTATTTTGTTCTAATAAAATAAGGGCTAAATCTTTATTTTTAATTTTTAATGAATTATAACGTATTTCATTGTCTAAAAATTCATGGTAACGATTAAAATCTGGTTCTTTAGAATCCATAGTTAAAGTTTTCTCATCTGGATTATAGCGCATAAGTAAAGTATAACCTACATTTACAGCTAGTTTTTGTTCTTTAGTAGTACAAGATAATCCTCCTTTTATTCCATGTTCAATACAAGGAGCATAAGCAATAATTAAACTAGGTCCATTATGTTCACTTGCTTCTTTAAAAGATTTTAAAGTTTGCATCATATCAGCCCCTAGGGAAATACTTGCAACATAACAATTAGGATATGACATAGCTATTCTAAATAAATCTTTTTTAGGACTTCTTTTTCCTAAATCAGCAAATTCAGCAACTTGACCATATCGACTGCTTTTACTTGTTTGACCTCCTGTATTAGAATATACTTCAGTATCTAATACTAAAACTTTAATATTTTCATTACTTGATAAGACATGGTCTAAGCCCCCAAAGCCTATATCATAAGCCCAGCCATCTCCTCCTATGGCCCAGACAGTTCTTCTAGGTATGTAAGACAAGAGGCTTCGTAATTCTTCACTTATATCTCTCATAGCTAGTTCTTTAATTAATTCTTGGGTTTTATTGAAATCTTCAAAATTATCTAAAATATTTTGATAAATAGGATAGTTTTTATCGTTTTTATTTTGGACATATGTATTAAGGATTTTTTTAATTCTTTCTCTTTTTACTTGATAAGATAAATGAATACCATAAGCAAATTCAGCATTATCTTCAAATAAAGAGTTAGCCCAAGGTATGGAATAAGGTGTTGTTGGTGCAGAGCCTCCATATATTGATGAACAACCTGTTGCATTAGCTATAACTATTTCATCTTGGAAAAGTTCGGTTAAAAGTTTAATATAACTAGTTTCTCCACAACCAGCACAAGCTCCTGAAAACTCAAATCTTGGCTTTAATAATTGACTTCCTTTAATAGAATATTTAGGATATATTGAAGGATTTTCATAGTTATTAAAATATTTCATTGTTAAGTTATCTTCTTCTATATTATCAGTTAGTTCTAAAGCTTTTACTCCATTTTTTCCAGGACAAATGTCTATACATAATCCACAAGATGTACAATCCTTACTAGATACGCCGATATAAAAGTTATAGTTTTTATCTTTTATATCTGGTATACCATTACCATCTTTAACTAAGAAAGGTCTTATAACAGCATGAGGACAAACAAAAGAACACATTCCACAAGCAATACAATTTTCTTTAATCCATTTAGGAGCATATTTAGATATACCTCTTTTTTCTAATTTACTAAGTCCATTAGGAAAAGCCCCATGACATACTTCTTTAAAGTAAGAGACTGGTACTTCATTGGCCATTCTGTGATTTATTAGACTAAATAAATCATTAGCTTCAATAATTGTTCCTATAGGGTTAGATAATTCATATTTTTTAACTTTATTGATGGCTTCTTTAATAGCATTTTGGTTATTTGTAACTACATCCTCACCCTTAACTCTATAACTATCTTCTATTCTTTTAGATAATATTTCCATACTATCTTTAATACCAAGAATATTTAAAATAATAATTTCCATAATCTTGCTTATTTTATCTTTTAAGTTATGTTTTAAAGCTAGGGAGAAAGCATCAATAGTTAAAATTTTTAAGTTTCTTTCTTTGATAATTTTTAAATCATGTTGATTAATAATTTTAGATAAATCTTCATCATCACTCATATTAATTAAAACTAAACTATTTTCTTTAGCTGAGTCTAATAAATGATATTTTTGAAAATATACTAATTTTGTTACAACAATTATGTCAGTATTAGTTACATAATAAGGGGCTTTAATTATTTCATCGCTAATTCTTAAGTGACTAATTGTTACTCCTCCACTTTTTTTAGAATCATATTCAAAATATCCTTCAACATATGAATTATTGGCCCCAATAATTTTTAATATATCTTTACTAGCTGATACCATTCCATCAGAACCAAAACCATATATTTTTAGTTCACGAGCATTAAGCATAATATTATAAGGTGATTCTTCTAAACTTTTATTAGTTACATCATCTTTAATGCCAATTGTAAAATCATTTTTTAAATTATTATCTAAGGCATCAAATACGCTTTTTATTTGACTAGGGGTGGTATTTTTAGAAGACAAGCCATATCTTCCACCAACAACTGTTATATTAGTATTTTTAAGGGCACTTAATATATCTAGGTATAAAGGCTCGCCATTACTTCCAGCTTCTTTGGTTCTATCTAAAACAGCAATTTTTTGGACAGTTTTAGGTAAAACATTTAATAAATATTTACTAGAAAAAGGACGATATAAATGGACTGTTATTAAACCAACTTTTCTATTATGTTTATTTAAATCATCAACAACTAATTTAATTGTATCACATACACTTCCCATAGCTACAATAACGTTTAAAGCTTCAGGGTCACCATAATAATTGAAAGGTTTATAATTTTCTCCTGTTAAATCGTTAATTTTTTGCATATAATCAAAAACAATATCTGGCATTTTTTCATAATATGGATTTCTTGCTTCCACACTTTGAAAATATATATCTTCATTTAAAGCCATTCCATATTGAACATGGGCTCCAACATTTAAAGCATTATTTTTAAATTTTTCTAATTCTTCATAATCTATTAAATTTAATAATTTTTCTCTATCTATTGTTTCAATTACATTTATCTCATGACTAGTTCTAAAGCCATCAAAAAAGTGTAAGAATGGAATATGGCCTTTAATTGCAGAAAGGTGTGCCACAGCAGCTAAGTTATAGGCATCAGTTACACTGCTACTAGCAAGAATACAAAATCCTGTTTGTCTTGTAGCATAAATGTCTGAGTGGTCTCCAAAAATAGATAAAGCATGAGTGGCTACTGTTCTTGAAGCAACATGGATAACGCCTGGAAGTCCTTCTCCGGCTATTTTATACATATTGGGTATCATTAGTAGTAATCCTTGACTTGCTGTAAATGTTGTTGCTAAAGAGCCTGCTAATAAAGCCCCATGTAAAGCTCCAGCAGCTCCGGCTTCGGATTGCATTTCTACTACTTTAACTTTATCATTAAATAAATTTAGAGCACCTTCACTATTTAGATTATCAACATTACTAGCCATAGGGCTTGATGGGGTGATAGGATAAATGGAAGCCATTTCACTAAATAAATAAGCCATTTGACTACAAGCGGTATTTCCATCAACAATTTTTCTCATATTTAAACTCTCCTATTCTAACTACCCCAATTATATCATAAGAAAATAAGAATAAGTTTAAAAAATTATTGCCCTTATTGACAGTACAAAAATAGTTTGCTATGATGTAGATACTTAAGGAGGGGGATTTATGAAAGTTATTTTTTTAGATATTGATGGAGTATTACAACCATATAAAGCGAGAGAAAGATTTGAACACGATTTAGATGAAACAGTAAAGGAATTATCAGAAAAATACAACATTGATTACACAATTTATAATAAGTATGATGTAGGTGCATGTTATTATGATTGGGATGTAGATGCTGTAAACAGAATTAAAAAAATTATTGAGAAAACAGGGGCTAAAATAGTTATTTCAAGTGATTGGCGAATGGCTGCTGACCTTGCTGACCCAGAAAAAAAGCAAATTAATAAAATGTTAAATTTTTTAAGATTATGGGGATTAGAAGAATATTTAGTTGGAGAAAATGATGTTTACAGAAGCAAAGAAATGGGCGATTTATATGAGACTATAAGTTTAATGAAACGTGTAGGAAATATTAGTCGAACAATTGAAATACTTAATTATTTAAAAGCTCATGAAGAAATAAAAAACTATGTAATCCTTGATGATACTAGTATATTAATTGATGAACACTTTGTTAAAACTAAAGATGTAATTAATGATTACCAAATGAAAAAGGCAATTAAAATATTAAATGACAAACATATAGAAATTCATAAAGAATATTAAAAAAACTTTTTGTATAAAACTACAAAAAATTTTTTTATTTTAATTTACTCCCTCTATTACAAAGGGATTAGATTTACTTCCATAATCACTTGCTGAATTTTCTTTTATTTTTATATTGTTTTTTAAATAAGCAGTTGGTTGTATGTAAGCATCTCCTGCAGGAACTTTTAATTCTACATCAGCGCTGGCACCAATAATAAACACATATTGATAACCCCCCGAACCTGTTGGACCATTTGAACTAGAGACAGGTGTTAGAGTATACCTTTGAATACCGTAAATATAAAACCAATTATATACTTCACAGTCACCCCTATCCCAGTTAAACATTGTTCGAACTAAACAACTATATCGCTTGGCTCCTCCGACTGCATATCCATAATCACTTAGATACATAAGCCCTATATATCCGTCCCATGTTGTTGTTCTTGGCACGTTATCATTGCAATCAAGCCTACTACAATATGCTTTTCCATTAATGTCACTTCTTTCCGCTTTATACATATATTTGGCTGTTATTTTATTTCTATCAATGATATTAATAGCTTCATCTATTGTTCCTGTATTCCAACGCACCTTGACTAACTTATCTTTAACTCCAGGAGTTAATCCAATACTACTAAAATCACAAGCTGTTTGTTTATTATTTTCTCCGCTATAACATTGCCCGCTCTCTTTGTTCCAATATGCTCCAAAATTTAACGTCGTCATTAAGTCCGCTTGGCTCCATTCATTCACTCCACTACCTCTGTTTACTTCATTTGATGATGAGTCCCAGCTCCATCTTCCTATGTTATATGCTCTAATGATTTTTACTAAATTTTCTAAATGAATTCCACCACTTTCATCTACTACTGTCATATTATTCATGACTCCGATGATTCGCCATAAAATTGGTTCCCCACTAGAATCTCTATCTCCTATATCAATGTAATTTTTTGGACTTGCTCCGATATATCTTAAATTTACTTCACTTGTGTCATCATAAGTTAAATTAGTTGTATCTTTATCTGCTATATCATAAAAATAGTCACTTAATAAATTAGATGAAAAATATAGTTTACATCTTGTTTGATTTTTAGATATATTTGTTACAAAAGGTGCCCATTTTTGATAATTCCACGCAATATTTGCTCCATTATTACATTCAGCATGGTCAAATCTTAAATTATCTAGATTTCCTTTTTGGGGCATTTCACTTAATTGTTGTTCACCATTGTAAAAAACTAAATAGACATCTTCTTTTTTATTATATTTTTTATAAGTATTAATAAATTGAAAGATTATTAACATTAATGTAAAAAATAGAAAAATTACAATTATTTTTAAACATATATCTTTATTTAATATTTTTTTCATTTTTTATGCCTCAACTTTCTAACTCAAATGGATTTGTTTTGCTTCCATAATCACTTGCAGAATTTGTCTTTATTTTAACAAAAGGTTTTAAATAGGCAACAGGGTGTACGTAATAATTGTATTTTGTCCCATCTATTTCTACAAATCCACTTGAAGCAACATAAAAAACATAACAAGCGTTTACTCCATATGATACACTGGTTATAGTCCACTGATAGCCTGTATCATCTATTAACCATCCATTTCCTTTGCAATTAGGGCTACTTTCAGACCATTTGGACATGGTTTTGTCTAAACAGGATTTATCTCCAACTGCATACCCATAATCTGACGGATATATAAGTCCTATATAGCCGTCCCATGTTGTTTTTCGCTCTACTTTATCATTACAGTAATTTCCACCACTACAAAATTTTTTTCCATTATTTTCACTTCTCTCTGCTTGATACATATAATTTACTTTAATGTTATTAGTATTATATTCTTCTCCTAATGTTCCTGTATTCCAACGCACCTTGACTAACTTATCTTTAACTCCAGGAGTTAATCCAATACTACTAAAATCACAAGCTGTTTGTTTATTATTTTCTCCGCTATAACATTGCCCGCTCTCTTTGTTCCAATATGCTCCAAAGTTTAAGGTAGTCATTAAATCGGCTTCACTCCATTCGTTTACTCCGTAGCCTCTGTTTACTTCATCCGCTGATGAGTCCCAACTCCATCTTCCTATGTTATCTGCTCTAATGATTTTTACTAAACTTTGTCCTGTATTTTCACTTCCATCTTCATTGATAATCGTCATGTTATTCATAACTCCTATTATTCGCCATAAGATTTTATTACCATTTGTTTCTCTATCCCCTATATCTATATAATTTTTTGGAGTTGAAAAAATATATCTCAAATTAGCATCATTAGTATAATCGTACGTTAAATATGTTGTATCTTTTTCAGCTAATTTTATCAAATAGTCATTTGCCAAATTAGAAGAAAAATAAACTTTACATTTTGTTTTACTTTCTTTTAAATTAGTTATTATAATTCCCCAATTTTGATAATCCCATGAAATACTTGCACCCTTATCGCATTCAGCGCGTTCAAATCCTAAATTATCTGGATTATTTTTAGTTGGCATATTTTCCAAAACAGTATTTCCATTATAAAAAGTTAAAAAAATATCACCACTGCCTTCATAGTTCACTGTCCCTTCCATAACTTTGAAACTGACACTCTCTTGGTAGGCAGCATAACTTTTATTTAAATACCCCCCCCCCAGCGCACATTACGCCAAGGGCTACCGCGAAAGCCACAAGTTTCTTTTTATTATTTTTTTCTTTAAATTTATCTATTCTCATGACCTCACTCTCTTTCTATTATCTACATCATACCATAAAATAAAAAAGAAGTATAACGTTTTTTTGTTACACTTCTACAATTTTCTTACATTCGTATCCTGAGAAGACTACGACATATTTTTTTAAGGGACTTTTTAAACTCTTATCTTTACTATATTCTTCTATCTGTCTTTTTCCCTCTTCTATTTTACTATTTAATATTTTTTCACTATATTCACTTTTCTTGATATATTTTAATTCTATCATGATGTCATATTTGGCTTCTTCACTATTTCTAGTTATTAGTATATCAACATATCCATTATTACATGGATACTCTAATTTTCTATTTAAATCTGGGTGTCTTAATAAAGTATAATACATTAATTCTATGTATTTTTCATCAAACTTGATAAATAATCTATTTCCTATTTCTTTTAATGTATCACTTACGTATTTACATATATTTTCTATCTTTCCAGTCTCTTCTATTTCTTTTACACTTTCTCCTAATCTGGCATTATCTAGTTCAACATTTATTGTTGATAAGATATGTTTAAAATAATTATTATAGGTATCTTTCATTACTTGATTAGGTATTTTAAAAATTATACTATTTGCATATCTATCAAATCCATTAATAGTTAAGTATCCAAAATAATATAATAAACTTATTATATCTTCTTTACTAAAACTTTCTTCTAAATTAAATTTTGTTTTTAACTCTCCAATTATTCCATCAGTTTTTAATAGTTCATCTAATAGACTCTCATAGTATTTATTGTCTTCTAATTTAATCAAATTTCCTATCTTTTCATAATTAACAGTTATATTATTATCTAATATTTGCTTTGGAATACTTTTAAATCTTTCATAATAATCCAATAAATACATGACTAATGTTGCATTGAAGACTTTTTCATTAGAGTCTTCATTAAACAGATAACCATCGTAGTTTTCTATCATTAAATTATAGATATTTTCTCTATCTTTTTCTTCTACAAGGTCTTCTAATAATTTTTTTACTTCATCATGTGTTAAGCCTATCATGCTATTAAATTCTATGTCAGTTGATATATCTGTTGCTATATTAAATCCAGTCGTCATTGAGTTTAGAGTTATCGGGCATATTCCTGTTGCAAAAAATCTTCCTACTACTCCTTCTTTTACATATATCTTTATATTAGCATAAAAACTTTTTACTATTCCAGTAACTACATTTTTAAATAATCCTGTATCTCCCTCTAAGATAGCATTTGTAAAGTTATCATATTCATCTATTATTATATATAATTTATGGTCTAATTCTAACCCTTTTACATAACTTAAAAATAATTTAATCATGTCATCTGCTGGTATCTCTTTATTATATTCATATTCAATTTTATAACTATTTAAAAAATCATCTATTCCTGTTATGACACAATTTCTAAAACTATCTATTAACTCATCTTGTTCTTTAGATTCACTTATTCCTGAAAAATCGAATTTTAGAATATAATAATTATTTTTTCCAGAAGTTGGGTGTTTATATACATATGTCTCTTTAAACAAACTTTCAAATAAATCGACACTTTTAACATCATAGTAATAACTCATCATACTTGTAAACAAACTTTTCCCAAATCTGCCTGGTCTTAGATAAATTAATGTCTTTTTATAGTTCTCTAACTTTTCTAAATACATTGTCTTATCTACATATTTGTATCCCTCTAATATCAAATCTTTATAATCTATTATTCCATATGGTATTTTCTTCATGAGGCTTCAACTCCTTTGTTATCTTTATTATATACTTATCCATCAAAAAAAGCTAGATTTTTCTAGTCTTCATAAATAATTACAATTCTTTTATAGCTTCAACATAATTAATCTTATAACCTAATTTTTGATATTTTTCTTCATATTCAGTTAAAACATTTGGAATATCACTATTAGCTAAATCTAGTGATACTTTTTTCAAACGATAACCTTTCTCACTTAAAGTTTCTAAAGAATAAGCAAATAGACCAATATTGTCTGTTTTCATAATTATATGAGCATTATTTAAAAATATTTTTTCATAATGTTTTAAAAATTCTTTGGAAGTTAGTCTTCTTTTAGAATGTCTTTTTTTAGGCCAAGGGTCAGAAAAATTTAGATATAAAGTGGTAATTTCTTTTGTAAATATATCTTCAATATTTTTGGCGTCATAACAAATAAATTTTATATTATCTAAATTTTCATTAGAAACTTTTTCAATGGCTCTTACTAGGACACTAGGATATTTTTCAATTCCTATATAATTTATATGGGGATTTTCTTTAGCCATATTAATTAAAAATTGGCCTTTTCCAGTTCCTATTTCTAAACAAATAGGATTATTATTAGAAAAAAGTTTTAACCAATTACCTTTATTTTCTTGGGGATTTTTAACATAATAATTACTATTTTCTAATTTTAAATCAGCATTAGAAACATTTCTTAAACGCATATTATCACTACTTTCTTTTTATTTTCATATAATATTTATAAAGGAGGATATAAAATGAAAAAGGACCGCAACTCATTTTTTCAATCTTCTAATTTTAACATGAGTACTGCTCAAAATATTACTCCAATGAATTATGGAATGCCTCAAATGATGGGAAATATGTATAATCCTAATATGCCAAATATGATGGAGATGAAAGAACAGTTTTATCAAGCAAATATTCCATATAACAATCCTATGCCATCTAATATGAGTGAAATAGAAGCCAGAATGGCTAAATTAGAAAGGTCACTTAATCGTCTTGAAGCTAGGATAAATAAATTAGAAGGAACAACTTATTACTCCAAAGATAATTACGAAGTTGATGGAAATATGTATATGGTTTAATCGAGGCTTACTTTTCCTAAAGTAAGTTTTTTAATAATTTTATTAAGCATCTTTTTTCCTATAACTTCACTTAATAATCCTGTTTTATAAGTTAAATATAAATATATCACTCCTCCACTAATGCTTATAATTATAACATAAATTAAAGAAGATAGTTTATTTTCTATATTAACAGGAATAATTTTTGATAAACATAAGACGACTATTATCATAGAAACTATAGGATAAATAAGTTTTTTTAGCATATTTAAAGTACTATGATATTTAATTTGATGGTCTTTTTTTAAAGTAAATAAAGTATAAATTATTGAGAAAATTGTTCCAAGTAAAGTTGATAAAAGGGCACCATAAAAAGGTTCATAACCTAGGTGATTAAATAGAATCATTAAAGGAACATCAAAAATAGCATTTATTAAATAACCAATGAATGTACATATGTAAACTGTTTTAAATTTGTTTAGGCTTTGCAATGTAGAGATAGCTATAATATTGATATTAAATACTAGGGAAGTAAGTATTTGAAATTGTAAAATATTGGCTCCTAATTCGTTATATCCATAAAATAAGCTCCATATGGGTTTACTTAATAAAGATATTCCAATAGTCATAGGTAAGCTTATTAAAATAATTAATTGTAATGATTGATTAAAGCGATGACCAACTTTTTCATAATTTTTTAAAGTTGCTTCTTCGACAATATTGGGAATTAAACTAATTTTAAGTCCACTAGCAATAGCATTTATTATCATTCCTATTTTAGCACTCCAAGTAACTACTGAAGATGTTACAAATTCCGTTGTTTTAGCAAGGTAGCCTAAATGATTCATAGTTCTAGTTATTAGTACCATATCAATAAAGTTATATAAAGAAGCTGAGACATCTATAACAATAAAAGGAATAGAATAATTGATAATTTTACGAAATATTTCTTTATTGGTTATATTATTTTTTTTTAATGATTTATTTAAATCTAATTTATGACTATTAATTTTTAAGCTATGATTTATATAAAAGAAAGCTAATAAGCCCCCTGCACACGCTCCAAAGATAGCAATACTTATAGATGGACCTATAGCTAATTTAAATACTTTTAAAGAAAGATAACTTCCTAATAAAATAAATAATATTCTAATTACTTGTTCTATTATTTGACTAATACTTGTAACATTTATTATATTATGTCCTTGAAGGTACCCTCTTTTGACACTTAAAAGAGGAATTACTAAAATAGCAAAAGATACACTTCTAATAACATTTGTTATGTCTTCTATTTTATTTCCACCTTGAAGGTCACCTAATATTAAATGACTTAAAGGATTAGCTAAAATAAATAATATTAAAAAAGCAATAATGGAAATAATAAAAATTAATTTTTGACCTAAATGATATGCTCTTACTTTGGCTTCTATGTAACCTAAAGTATTATATTCTTTAATTATTTTACTGATTGCAATAGGAATACCAGCTGAACTTATTTCTAAAAAAATAACATAAATATTATAGCCATATGAATACAGTGATGAACCAAGATTACCGATAATAGCATAAAAAGGAATAACATAGAGCATTCCTAATATTTTAGTTAAAATAATAGCTAGAGTAGCAATAAAAGTTCCTTCAATAAATGAACTTTTTTGAGCTTTGACTAACTTATTTTTCACAATATATCACCATAGCAGAAAAACAATAGAGTTGGTCTTCTCCTTGCATGGCAATGGCTACTTGGTATTTTATATCAATAAGCTCACCATTTAGACTAGCTAAAAAACTATTAATTTTTATTTCTAAATCTTTTTCATGATTTTCATCAAAACATTTAACTTTCATAATCTTACCCTCTTTTTTATAGTTATATCAAATAAATATTTAGAATGTTGTCGAAAAAAGGGATTTTTATTAATTTATTTTAATTTTTCTATTGTTACAGTTACAACTGGAGTGGAAAGAGCAGATGATGATGAGATGTCACTAAGACTTGGAGATTCTATTACAAGAGGGCTTTTACCAGTGTTTACTATCTCTATCCATTCAGCTGCATTGTTTAAATTGACAACACAACTTCCAGAAATTAAAGTGGGAATAGTTCTATTAGCCCAAAGGGAACAGCCTGATAAAATAATGTCTTCTCCTACTTTTTTTATACTAACAGAAATAATATTATCAGAAGAACCTGGAAAAGAATCAGAAAGACGGGCAAGAAGTGAGAAAGTTATTTTATATACTCCTGATTCATAAAATGTAATGGTATCATTAATATCACTTAAATAAAATAATTTATTGGTGTCAATTGTTTTGGTTTTAATAGGTATTTCATAAGTTGGATTAATAGTTGCACTACCATTTATATCTTCACTTGTTGTGATAAAATAACCAACAGGAATATCTAAAGGACTTGCAGGACCTGGAGGACCTTCTATTCCTTGGGGGCCTTGTGGTCCAGTTTTACCCTCAGGACCCATAGGACCCATTTCTCCTCTTTCACCTTGGGGTCCTTTCTCTCCTGTTGGTCCCATATCTCCTTTAGGTCCTTTTATTTGACCGACATTTATCCATTCATTATTATCCGCTGACCAAACATATAAATCTGAATCTACTAAGTATGACTCCCCAATCGAACCTGTTGGGTGATTTTCTTCTAACTGTGATAAATCATCATAGTTTCCTAAAATAGTTACACTTGTTCCATCAGTTCCAACTTCTCCTTTAGGCCCCGTAAGCCCCATAGGACCTGTGGGACCCGTGGGCCCAATTGAACCTGTGGGACCCATTTTGCCTTCTGGTCCTTTTATTTGTCCAACATTTAACCAACTAAATGTATCTTCTCCCCAAACATATAAATCTGAATCAACTAAGTAACATTCTCCACATTCACCAATAGGATGATTTTCTTCTAATTCAGCTAAGCTTTTATAATTCCCTAAAATTTGCAAAGGAGGTCCAACATTTCCTGTAGGGCCTGTAGGTCCAGTTACTAATAGCATACAATAAGATGTTTGAAATTTATTTTTCTCTTGATTATTTTTTATTTTATTTAAAGCTTTTTCATAGGCATTCATAAGATTTTCCTCCTACAGTAGTCTATGCTTATTTTATTTATAAGTAATAAAAAAGATTGGAAAATAATTAAATCCTCAATCTTTTTTAATAATAATATTAACAATTTTATTTGGAATATATATAAATTTAATTATATCTTTACCATCAAGATATTTCTTTATATTTTCTAATTTTAAACATCTTTCTTTTACTTCTAATTCATTTTCATCAGTTGTAACTTCAAGTTCTCCACGTAATTTACCATTAATTTGAATACCAATTACTTTAGAATTATCTAAAGTTTTTTCTTCATCATATTCTGGCCATTTACTTTCACAAATTGGCTTATAACCTAATTGTTCATTTAATTCTTCAGTTATATGTGGAGCATAAGGATTCAATAGAGTTAGTAATAAGTGATAATCTTCTTTAGTTATATGGTCTTTTTTATCATAGGTATTAGCTAAAATCATTAATGTAGAAATAGCTGTGTTATAACCTAAATTAGTTGTATCATGTAATACTTTTTTTATTGATTTATGTATTATATTTTCTAAATCTTTAGAATAATTTTCTTCATCGATTACTTTATTTTTAAGACGAATTATTTTATCAATAAATCTTTTACAACCTTTTAATGATTCAGTACTCCATGGAGCGTCTTGTTCATAGTCTCCCATAAACATTTCATATACTCGTAATGTATCAGCCCCATATTCTTTAACTATATCATCTGGATTAATAACATTTCCTTTACTTTTACTCATTTTTTCATTATTAGAACCTAAGACCATTCCATGACTTACTCTGGTCCATATCATTTCTTTATTAGGAACTAAGCCAATGTTATATAAGAATTGGACCCAGAATCTTGCATATAATAGGTGTCTTGCTGTGTGTTCCATTCCCCCATTATACCAATCAACTTTTTTCCAGTATTTTAAGGCGTCCATACTGGCAAATTCTTCTTCATTATGAGCATCCATAAATCTTAGAAAGTACCATGATGAACCAGCCCAATTAGGCATTGTATCAGTCTCTCTTTTGGCGTCTTTCCCACATTTTGGACATTTGCAATTTACCCATTCGCTAATTTTAGCTAAAGGACTTTCTCCATTATCAGTAGGAACATATTCTGCTACATCAGGAAGTAATAAAGGTAAATCACTTTCATTCATTGGTACCCAACCACAATCGGGACAATTTATCATAGGAATTGGTTCGCCCCAGAATCTTTGACGCGAAAATATCCAATCTCGCATTTTATAATTAACTTTTTTACTTCCAAGACGTTTTTCTTCTAAGTACTCAATCATCTTAGTAATAGCTTCTTCTTTATTTAAGCCATTTAAAAATTCTGAATTAATATGAATTCCGTCAGATAAAATGGCCGTAGGATTTATAGCATAGCTATATGTTTTTAAGTGTAATTCATCTTTTATTTCTTTAGCTATTGTATCTTTATCTACCCATTCAACAGTAAACTTTTCATCTTCATCTAAATTAAGACTAGTTTGTTCATTATTTTTTAATTTAAATAAGAAGCCAGTGCATTCAATATTAAAATATTTATCTTTATTATAAGCATAATAGTGATGATTTATTTTAGGTAACTCTCTAATTAATTCTAAATTCTTATAACCTGTTTCTTCTTCTACTTCTCTTATGGCACATGATATGGCATCTTCATTATCTTTAATAGAACCCCCAATAAATAGTCTTCCACCTAATTCATGCCAATTTATGGTTAGATATTTATCATTTTTTTCATCATAAACTATGGCTACTATAGATTTTTTAAATGTTTCATCAGAATGTTTAGAACCTGTTTCTTCTTCTAAAACTTGAATAATTGGAATATTAAATTTTTTAGCAAATTCATAGTCTCTTTCATCGTGAGCTGGAACTGCCATAATAGCTCCTGTTCCATAAGAAGATAAGACATAATCACTTATATAAATTGGAATTTTTTCATTATTAACGGGATTAATAGCATAAGCCCCAGTAAAAACACCTGTTTTTTCTTTGTTTAATTCAGTTCTTTCTAATTCATTTTTTAAAGTACAAGCTTTTTTATAAGATTTTACTTCTTCTTTTTGAGAAAGAGTAGTTATTTTATCTACTAATTCATGTTCTGGGGCTAAGACACAATAAGTTACACCAAATAAAGTATCACATCTTGTTGTAAAGACTGTAAATTCTTCATTACTATCATAAACTTTAAATTTAACATGGGCCCCAACTGATTTACCTATCCAATTTATTTGACCTAGTTTTACTTTCTCAGCAAAATTGGTATCATCTAGTCCTTTTAGTAAATCTTCGGCATAATCACTCATTTTAAGCATCCATTGGGATTTTTCTTTTTGGACTACTAAAGAACCACATCTTTCACAAATACCTCCAGCACTGTCTTCATTAGATAAAACGGTTTTACAAGTGTTACACCAATTTACTGGAACCGTGGCTTTATAAGCCATATTGTGTTTATAAAATTGTAAAAATTGCCACTGGGTCCAACGATAATAAAGAGGGTCAGTTGTGGAAAACTCTCTACTCCAATCAAAGGAAAATCCTAAAGATTGCATTTGTCTTTTAAAAGTTTTTATGTTTTCTTTAACAGCTTCTTTGGGATGAATATGATTTTTAATAGCATATTGTTCAGCAGGAGCTCCAAAAGCATCCCAACCCATTGGAAATAAAACATTATATCCTTGCATTCTTTTAAGTCTTGCTAAGGCATCTTGAGCAGTGTAACTTCTTACGTGTCCAACGTGTAAGCCGGCCCCTGATGGATAGGGAAATTCAACTAATATATAATAAGGAGGCTTACTATCATTATTTATTGCCTTAAATGTTTCATTTTCTTCCCAATATTTTTGCCATTTTTTTTCTATATCATTAAAATTCATTATTTCTTCCTTCTTTCTACACCATATTTTTTTACTAAGTATCTTCCATATATTTCATATAAGGAATAGATAAGCCCAAATAATAAAACAAAGCCAATCATAATTTGCCACAAAAAACTAATATCTAAAATAGTTATAAATGTTGTAACAAAAGATATTATAAAAGCATTTATTAAACTGATTACTAAGATTATTTTAAAGGGTTTTATTTTAGTTTTGTCTAGTCTAAATCTTCTTATTAAATAATTTAATAATTCTATTTTGTTAGTTTTATGTTTTTTTATTTTTCTTATTGAACTTAAGTAATTAACAACAAAAACGATTAAGAACAGTACTAAAAAAAATAAAATATCATAGATGTTTACCATATTAGACCTCCTTTAATATACGTAGAAACTTTTTAAAACACTTTTAAGTATTATAAAAAATTATTAACTTTTTTTCAATGCTTTTTTTGACATTAGCCAAAATGTTTATTATAATTAAAGAGCAAAAGTATTTTGGTACTTTTGTATTGTTATGGTTGGTAGGAGCGTCGCCTAATTTTATAGATGTTCCTACTTTTTATTTGATAAAAAAAGGTAATAACTACATTTTTCTTTATTACCCTTTTTAAATACTCAAAAATTCTTAATAAGAAACTTTATATTTCTGAAGCATATTCTAACATTTTTAAAATCATATTAATATATTTAGAATCTAATCCATCTTTTTTCATTTTCTTAATAGCTATTCTTTTACGATTTACTGCTAAATCACTAAAGACTATATTAGCTAATTTTTCTTTAACATAGGTTTCAATTTGTAAATCACTAATAATAGAGTCAATATCTTCATTAATTAGTCTTACCGCGTCTATTTCAATATCTTTACCTTTACAGTATACAGTTAGTTGACTAGTTGTTGACACATCTTTTATAGAAACAACAAAATCAGTATCATCGACATAACAAGTTTTTTCAATTGTATCTTTATCTTGATATACTGTAACATTATCAGCTTCTCTTGTATTTCTAAAGCGAATTTTGTAATCTCTTGTTGGAGGAATTATTCCTGATTTTCCTTCAATTGGATGAATGATAACCGTATAACTATTTTGAAGATAATTATAATCTATTGCGGTAGTCAGATAATAGCCATCTTTATAAAGACTTGTCACTCCATCATCTTCATATAATTTATATATATTACTTTTTCCTGGGAAAATATGTATTTCAAGTGATTTAGGTAGAGCTGTACTATTTAGATTATCTTCTAAATCTTGTAAAGGAATAATTGCTCCTTGTCTTGCAAAAATGGGATAATCTTCTTCTTTGAAAAAGGTAACATATCTTTTATTTCCAATAAATTTTTTACCTGTTTTAAAGTCATACCATATTCCATTAGGTAAAAAAATTCTTTTAACTGACCGATTCATTAATAAGTCTTTTTCTGAAGTTATTGGGGCTACTAAAAGCTGAGTTCCAAAAAAGTATTCATTTTTGTATAATGGCTCATCAATTATTTCAGGGTGACTATAATATATTGGTTGAATTAAGGGAAGACCAGTTTTGTGATAATTGTAATTTTCGGTATATAAATAAGGTATTAGACGATGTCTTAATTGAGTATAATCTTTAATAACACTTAAAGTTTTATTATCCCATGCCCAAGGTTCTCTTTTGTAATAACGTCCTTCATTAGAAGAAAAACGGAAAATAGGACTAAAACAACCTAATTCAACATAACGAATATATAATTCACTTTGTTCAATTCCCCCATTTGTTCCACCAATATCATGACTCCACCAAGAAAGGCCGATATTAGACGCTAGGGAATTATAAAAAGGTATTTCTTCTAAAGTTTTCCATGATACTATATTGCTTCCACTATAAAGTGTCCCATAGCGATGAGAGGAACGACAAATATTTCTTGTCATCATAAAGTTTCGATGGTTTATATCATTTAATTCATTACGATAGTGATAATAATTTAGGGCTCTACTTGCTTCGGCGCTTTGCGGTTTACTATAATCAATCCAGAAAAAATCAATTCCTCCTTGTTTTAAAGGATTTATTAAAATATTAAAGTAATTAAATAAGACTGATTTATCAAATACATTAAAAGGGATTGTTCCACGATTGGTAAGACCAATATTATGTGCAATAGCGTCATACCCATCTTCATGAGGCATTATTCCTTCCGATGGGTCAATTTGTAAGCCTACTCTAACCCCATTTTCGTGCATATAATTTAAAAAGTAACTTGGGTCAGGTATTAAATTACGGTTAAATGTATATCCTGTTTTATATAAATTTGGGGCATTTCTATCTTTTAAATGCCAATTATCATCAAATAAAAATACAGACAAAGGAATTTGATTTTTTTGAAAATTTTTAACTAATTGTTTAATACTATCAAAAGTATATACTCCCTTTTTGTTCCACCAAACACCAAGAGCATAACGAGGAATTAATAAAGGGTATCCTGTAAGCATGAAATAATCTCTTAAGCAATAACCAAAATCTCTTTTATACATAAATAAATAAATATCAGTACTAGGATTTTGGCGCATTTGAAAGAATCCCTCTTCACTAAGTAGTAAAGAATTAGAATCATTTAATGTAGCAAAGCCATCTCCTGAATATAATCCTTTTATAAAATCTAACTTATTATTTATATAACCATTACCAGTTGTTTTATAATTTCTAACTTCTTTTTGCTTAGGATTCCATATTTTATCAGTATTTAACAAAAATACTTCAATATTCATGCCTTCAAAAGGTTTTTCTTTAACATATTTTAAAGTAAAGTATTTAGTTGTTATTTCTAATATTCTTGTATCTTGTTTGACACTAAATTCTGGTTTGGGGAAAAGACGATTAGAAACAGTTTCTGTTAAATCATTAACAAAAATTCCATTTTTACTATACTCCAAACGTAATAATCGCTCAGTAAGCACAGTTATGCGGTAATTAGAACCTTGAAAAACGCATTCACTATTACTGACCGCATTTTGATAATTTAATTTAAAATTATTAGCTAAATCGTTCATTTTCCCTCTCCCTACTCTTACTAGACTTTAGTATATCATAATTGCTTAATTTTATCAAACTAAGTATAATATATTTTGGTGATGGTGATGTTTAAATATTCTTTGGATAACAAGAGGTATCATACTTTAAATTATTTTTATAAAAATAAATTTGGCAAAAAGGTTTTTAAAATTAGTTTAAATCCAGGATTTGGTTGTCCTAATATTAAAAATGGACATGGTTGTATTTTCTGTTCTCATTTTAGTGGGGATTTTGCTGGTGACCCTAGAGATAATCTTTTAAAGCAGTTTAATGAAGGAAAAATGATGATGGAAAAAAAATGGTGTGATGGCTATTATATAGGTTATTTTCAAGCTGGAACTAATACTTATGCTCCATTAGATGTCTTAAAAGATTGTTATGAAAGTATTTTAAAAATTCCTAATGTGGTTGGTCTTTCTATTGCAACAAGATGTGATGCCTTACCCACTGATGTTATAAATTATTTAGAAGAGTTAAATCAAAAAACTTTTTTAACAATTGAACTGGGACTACAAAGTATCCATTCTAAAACTTTAAAATTAATTAACCGAGGACATACCTTAGAAGATTTTACAAAATGTGTTAAGTTATTAAAGAAAAAAGGACTTAAATGTGTAGTTCATATTATTAATGGACTTCCAAATGAAACAAAAGAAGATATGGTAAATACTGTTAAATATTTAAATGACCTTGGAATTGATGGAATAAAAATTCATATGCTTCATATTTTAAAAGATACACCTTTAGCTAAGTTATATGAAGAAAAAAAATTCCATGTTTTAACTAAAGAAGAATATATTGATATTGTTTGTACACAGTTGTGTTATCTTGATGAAAATGTTGTTATTCATCGTATAACAGGAGACCCAACTAAAGAAGATTTGATTGGACCGGCATGGCTTCTTAAAAAATTTGTTGTTTTAAATGATATTGATAAAGAAATGAAAAAAAGAAATATTTATCAAGGATGTTTAGTCCATAAGGTAGATACTAGTAATAGGAAATCCCTTTAATATAGTTGTGTAAGATAATTCTTCACTACTTTGGGATGCGATATAATCTTGATATTTTTTCTTATATATTTCAAAAGAATTAGTAATATTGTTTCCTCTTAGATAATCACAAAAATCATAACTACAAATTTTACTAATTTTATTAGCAATCTTTTGTTCTTTAGCAAAAGAGACAAACTTATTACTATTTAAATTTACTAAGTTTATTTGATTTTTTTCTTGGCCATTAGTTTCTTTTATATTAATAATTCCATAACAAATAATGATAGTTAAAAAAAGAATTAGATATTTTTTCATTTTACTTCACCTATCATTAAAATGGACTTTTTTTCATAAAAAAAATTGGTACTTTTTCCCAATTAATTTATTTTGTAATTTTCTTTTTCTAAAGATTCTCTTTGAAATTTAAAATTTTTATTTCTTTCCACAATTTTAACAATTTTTCCTTGTTCTCTTTCTTTGTTAGCTAAAGTAAATATTGTCATTTTTTCTTCTTTAGTAGCTTCTTTATTTAGAATATGGCAAATTTTTTCTTTGTGCCTTGGAACTTTAAAGCCTCTTTCTTCTAACAAAAGTATTAAGCGCTCAAAGCCAATTGAAAAGCCACAAGCTGCAACATCTATATTGGCAAAGTTAGAAATCATTTTGTCATAACGACCTCCGCCTCCTATGGCACTTGAAAGACCCTCTGCTAATATTTCAAAGATTGGTCCAGTATAATAGCCCATGCCTCTTACTAAAGTTGGGTCAAAAACTATTTCAGCATTAGTTATGTTTTTAACACAAGTAATTATTTCTTGTAAATTATTAACTATTTCTTTATCTATAGGTAGAGGCTCACAAAATTCTTCTAAAGTTTTAGAATCTTTGGTTATCAAAGATAAGTAATTATCAACAATTTTTTCATCAAGGCCATCTTTTAATAATTCTTCTTTAACCCCAGTTTCCCCTATTTTATCGTACTTATCTAGTGATATTAATACTTGATTTATTTTATCTATTGGAATACATACATATTTACCCATTGCTTCTAGTATTCTTCTATCATTGATTTTTATTTTAAATTGCTGAAAATTTAATTTAGTTAAAAAGGTTATTACTGCCGTCATTAATTCAATTTCGGCGATGTTAGATTTTTCACCTAAAATGTCTAAATCACATTGCATTAATTCTCTGTAGCGTCCTTTTTGAGGTCTTTCTGCTCGGTAACTATATCCTGTTTGAAATGCTCTAAAAGGAGTACTTAAATTTTGCATATTATTAGAATACATTCTTGCTAAAGGAACAGTTAAATCATAACGAAGTCCACTATCAACAAGAGAATCAATAGAATCATCTAATGAATTTTCTAATTTTTCTCCTCTTTTTAATATTTTAAAAATAAGTTTCTCATTTTCTCCCCCTTGTTTACTTGTTAAGTTTTCGATATGTTCAACAGCTGGGGTGCCAATTAATTCAAAGCCAAAATTTTGATAAACTTCTTTCATTTGCTTTAAAACGTATTCTCTTAATTCCATATCTTTAGGTAAAAAGTCTCGCATTCCTTTGGTTGGTGTTTTTATAAAAGTCATAATATCTTTCCTTTCATTTACTATATTTTACTATAATAATCTCTTAGTTTACAAGAAAAAATAGTAGAATTTAGCATTAGTTTATATTATAATTATCTTACTTGCTGAAATAGCTCAGTTGGTAGAGCACTTCACTCGTAATGAAGGGGTCGCAGGTTCGATTCCTGTTTTCAGCACCAGATTGATTGATACTCGGACTTTTGTAGTTCGGGTTTTAAAATGTTTGAGTTTATGATAAAATATTTATAGATTGAAATTGTCATGTTTGTCAATTTAGAAAATAGAAAACACACTTGCATATTGTCAAAAACAATATGCCTATAGGGGAATAAAAATGGAATACAAAGAATTTGCAAAATATTATGATATATTTTATAAAAATAAAAATTATGCTGAAGAAACAGAATTTTTAAAAAATTTTATTAATCAAGATGATAAAATTATCGATATAGGTTGTGGAACTGGCTTGCATGCTTCTTTACTACAACAGAATGGTTTCAAAGTTGATGGATTAGATCTTAATAAAGAAATGTTAGATATTGCTAAAACTAGAGTTCACTCTAACCTTTATTTACAAAATATATTAGATATAAATATTAATCAAAAATATGATGTCATTATCTCCATGTTTGCTGTATTAAATCATTTAAAAGATACCCAAGAGTTAGAAAAGGCTCTTATGAATTTAAAAAATATTTTAACTGATAAAGGAAAAATAATAATTGATTTGCATAATCCCCAAAGCTCGGGTAATAAAACAGATTCTTATGATAATATGACTAGAATTATGGAATGGCATTATGATAAAAAATCAAAAATAGAAGATAGCAAAATTATATTTGAAATTGATGGTAAGAAGTATATAGGCAATCATACTTTTCGAATTTTTACAATTGATGAGGTAAAGCAATGTTGTGAAAATGTTGGTCTTGTTGTAAAAAAAGTATATGAAAATTATAATGTTAATAAGTGTGGCTCATGCATTTCTAAAAATTTACAATTTTTAATATATAAAGACCTATTTTAATACTTAAAAGTTGTCGTACTTCTTCCTTTAGGGCACCAGTGACGTTTCCTTTTATAGTTTGAACTTAACATATATAATCAATCCGTTTGGGTTGTTTTTTTGTGTTTTACAAAAAAATTAACAAAGAAAAGATGGTGTTTTATGATAAAGTTTACGACGCCAGAATTAGAAAAAAGTTCTAGAAAGTCCCAGTTCACAAGGTGATTTTGATGGTACGTCAAAATACCTAGGAGGTTAAGTATTTCGGTATAAACAAAATAAGCAATCAATCACCAAAATATTATTCACTATTTAGCTGCTCTTAGGGAATAGATATTAATAGCATTTAAAGAATAATAAAATAAGCCAGACGAGTCTCACTAATTTAGCAAATTGATTTTAATTTTTTGAAAAGATACTATCTAAAAACATTTAAAGGTATTATAATATTTAGCGAAGAAATGATAGTTTGTTATATGGTTGGTGAAATATGAAAAATAAAGTTTTAAAATATTTACTTATCACTTTTGGAATAAGCTGGATATGCTGGTTAGTAGTTATTTTATTCATTCAATTTGGTCTTTCTAAATATCCAGATGTTTTAAGTTGCACTATAGAAATTATAGGAACTTTAGCTCCTACTATTGCATCAATTATGTTATTAGAAGAAAAGAAGAATTTTAAAAACATTGTGAAATTTATATTTAAAAAAATGAAAAAACTTTTTTGTATGTAATTATTTTTAGTATTATTTTGATTTTTAGTTTTGCATTTATTTGTAATTATAATAAAGAAATTCCATTTTATTTTATAGTACCATTATTTATATATGCTATAACTTTTGGCGGAGGTTTTGAGGAATTAGGTTGGAGAGGAATACTGCAACCTAATTTAGAAAAAAAGCATTCATTTATTGTTAATGCAATAATAACTGAAATTATATGGGGACTATGGCATATTCCATTACAAATAATTCAAGGATTTGTTTTATTTGATCCTAATTTTGTTCCATTTATGTTTGGAATTATTATGTTTAGTATTGTTTTAGCATATATTTATAAGAAAACGAATTCTATATTTTATTGTGCTTTTCTACACAGTTTGTATAATACTTTAACAACAATTTTTATTGCCAACAATACTGAAGTATTAATGATAGAGTTTGTACTTGCATTCATATCTATATCTTTATATTACAAAGAAAAATATATGAATAAAGTATAATAATGATATAACGAATATTTTGTTATTGTAGATGTCTAAAACATTTGCTTTATGCTAAATTTATTGGTTGCCGAAAAGTTGCCGAAAAGTTGCCGAAAAAATAGGAAACGACTTGTAAAAAGGCCGTTTTTATGTTATTATGTATTTGTCAAGGAAACTTGCATAAAATAAAAAAGGAACATTCAGTTTTGCTATGTTGAATGTCTACCCAATTAATATTGTTTAGACATTTAATTCAAATGTGAATTAAATGTCATTTTTTTATAACTACTATCATAATGATAATGAGAAATAAAATGATAGCAATGAGCTTTAGAACTTTTACTACAAAAGTCTTAGTTTTCATTTTATCAAACCTCCTCTCCACAAAGATTAGAGGTAGACACTCAACAACCGAAGTTCGAGAGTATTGTGCCAAACATTTGTTTTTTTATACAAGCAATTTTAATTCTAAATTTATGAAAGTTTAGAAAATACACTTGCTTATTGACCAAGATAATGAGTATTTAAAAAATACTAATATTATGTTATTTTTAAAAAAAAGATGATATAATACCCTTTGAAAGAAGTGATGATATGACAATACGAGTCCGAGTTCTAAATGGCTACTCAAAAAACATACCTAAAAATCTAAAAAAAGAACCTGTTATTTTAACGCCTGAGTATGTTAGAAGACTAAATGAACAAATCGCATATAATATTCTTAAAAATCAAATAAATTCTCAGCCTGATGTTTTCACTTTAAAAAAAGTCATCAAGCATTAGTTGATTTGATTATTGCTTTGTTTAGTATAACTGCTAAAAAATAGCGAGAATAATCCTTATATTGAATTTAAAAAATTTACTGATTTTATATAATTTAGAAAACACACTTGCATATTGACCAAGATAATGATTATTTAAAAAATACTAATATTATGTTATTTTTAAAAAAAGGTGATATAATACCCTTCGAAAGATAGTGTGAAAAGTTTTATGGAAAATTAATAACACTAGTTGAAAAAGATATTAAGATGAAAATCTTGATATAAA
>CANRKL010000006.1 GCA_947631205.1 uncultured Bacilli bacterium
TATCATGAGTTTGTCTTTCAAAAATAATAAATTCAGCACTACTACTTCTTATAATTAAATCTTTTGCCATTTTCTCAAGCTCCTTCCTTTATTTATAAGACTTTTCAGTTGTTCTTAATTAAATCGTAATTAACCAGTTGATGTTTGTTTTGTAATTACTATTATCTTTTTCTTTCCCCATTTATTTTTACTCATTTATTTATTTAATAATATACTATTAGTATAGATTTCTTTTTACAAAATCATTATATATCCATTCAGGACCATAATCAAAAACTTTAGTTAATTCTCTAATTAATTCTTGTTTTGACATTTTATTCAAGCATTTAATTGCTTCATTATATTCATTCTCTTGTTCTTTTTCAAATTCTTTCTGTAATCTTATTTGTTCTTCTTCAAAATTAGTGGCTTCTTCTGGAATGGCGCTAAAATATGTTGCAACTATATGTTTACAAATTATTCTTTTTCCATTAGCCAAAGGACAATCACATGTACATTTTCTTGGATGTTCAATGTCTAAATGAACATTGTAATTTTTAGTTCCTTTTACTACACTTAAATATTCATTTTCATTTATTTTATTCAATTTAGTTACCTTTTTACTTTTGTAATAATCTAAACCTCTCCAACATGAATTGCCACTAGTTATTGATATTATTCCCATAATTCTACTCCTTTTTATTTTCATTTCCTAAATTGTTGCATAGTTTCTGATATTTAAACCCGTCGAATTCAACGGAATTAAAATTTGGATTATAAATAGATTCCCATGTTCCTAAAAACTTTAGAGTAATTCTCTATAACGTAATTTTTTTCTTTTAAAAATATCATCAGCTGTTTCTCTATTATATAATCCTCTATATCCCACATTATGAAAATCTGACATATTTTTAACGCCCACAGATGAAGCAACTTTTTGAAGTGTATAATTACCTTGCTTAGTTAATTTTCTTTGATAAAATCTTTTTTCATCATCTGATAATGAATCATATTCTTGTCCTGTAATTTCCTGTTTTCTTGTTTGAATGGCAAAATAAGTTTGGCCCAAAGCAATAATTTCTTTGCTTGGGTCAGCATTTTGCACTATAAGATAGCATATATATCTAGGCATTTTAAAATCTTTAATTATTTCTATTTTTCCCTTACCGGTTTTTATTGGCTTGTTGACTTCAACAACCCAATCTTCCCTATTTGAAATACTATTTTTCGCTGATATGATTGCTTTATCTATTACTTTTTCAAAATTTCTCCATTCTTTATAATCTAACGTTTTTTGTAATTCACGGGCATACCAATATTCATTCCCATATTCATCTAAATGTTTTATGCTTTCAAAAGTGCTGTCAGTATATTTATCATTTAAAACTTTATTCACTATTTTATTTGATTTTTTATTCATTTAAATCACTTCCTTTTAACAATATATATGGCTTAATACCTTATTTTCTTATAATTACTATATTTTCATCTTACCAATTGATGGCTTTTTTATTTTCATTCACTATTATTGCTTCTTTGAATATTATATAACTTAAAATTCATAATTGATAGAGTTTTTCTTAGCATCCTTATAATCTATAAAGATTTTAACTTCAAGAGAGTTAGGTAAAATATCAAAAGCATTTCTTTCATTCATATAAGTAATTGTTTTTGATATATTTTCAAAATTAAAATAAAAACATAAATAATCGTTTGTTATTTTTTCTACATAAACTTTAGATGGCAAAATTAATGATGGTTCATTATTTTCATGCAATATATATTCATTAAATTCAATATTTTCTTTTTTACCAATTTTGATGTTATTAAGTTCTTTCCAATTATAATATACACAAACTTGCAAACAATAAGTTCCCTATTTATCAATAATTCTTAAATCACTCTTATCTAATTCAATTTTACTTATTCCAATATTTTTACCATTTAAAATCATAATATTTTTGTTTTACATTTTATATCACCAATATTCTTACTTTCTTTTACTAACAAGTCCAATTTTGATTTATATAATTTATCTTTTTTATTCTATATTTCTCAAATTTTTAAAATGCACTAACTATACTTGTAATTTATCTTTAAATAAATAATTTTTAGTAATGATAATATCTCTTTCTATTATTTTTTTATTCAATATTTTTTAAAACTAATAAAATAGAAGATTTACTGAAAGCAGTTACCGAGGAATTCTAAAGAGCTCTCATCACCTTTGTAATATATTATTTATTTTAAATTGCACTCCAAATTAATTATATATTAAAAATCATGATTTGTAATTTGTAATTTTTTTAAAGATAAAGTAGACACTGTCGACCAAACTGAATAAAATTCATAAAAACTAATTATTTTTCTTATAGTAATTAAAGAAAAGTCATAACTATTTTAAATTTTCATCTATCCAATTTAAAAATTCTTTATTAGCATTTTTTATTTCACAACTAGATATTTCTGCAATTTTATAATCATGTATTTTTTTTATTTCATACTCAATTTCAGTAAATTTACTTTCTTTTGTTCTAAATTCTAATTTGTATTCATCACATTCTTCCAATTTATTGTTCCAACAATATTTAGAGTGAACTTTAATAACCTGACTTCCAGTTACTAATCTTTTTTCAAGTAATGTATCTATTATCTTATTTGCTATTTTTTCTTTATCACATAATGTTGTGACTATTATATACTTATCCATAATCTACTCCTCTATAATATACTTTTTAATTACATTGACAACTTCATCATGAACTTTTCCATTGCTTACTAATGCACCATTGATACTTTTATCATATCTTTGTTCATTTCCAAATAAATCTGTTACTTTTCCACCAGCTTCTTCAACAATAACTTTGACAGCTGCAATATCACAATGCTTATGTTCTGTTCCAGTAAAAATTGTTAAACTATAATCTCCAGTAGCAACTAAGCACCCTGCTCTTGTAATACTTCCAATATCATTTAAATAAGTTTTCTTTCTTAATTTTTCAAATACTTTGCAAACATTATATTTTGCCTTAGACCACATATCACAATGGCATACTGTTCTAATATCATCTAATGTGTAATCATTTACTGATATTTTTTCATTATTTTTATAAGCACCTTCCCCTTTAATTGCTGTATATAAACTATCTGTAAAAGGGTCATAAATTACTCCAATGTTTGGTATGCCATCAATTACTAATGCTAGGGAAAATACAGCTATTGGTATATGTCTAGCATACATAGCGGTGCCATCAATTGGGTCACATACCCATACAAAATTACTTTGTCCAAATTGTTCTTCTTCACCATCTACACTATGTCTTGGATATTTTTCTTTTACTTTTTTAATTAAATATGAGTTAATTATTTTATCGGCAATAGTTACAATTGTCTTATCTTCTTTGTAGCTAGAGTCATTATTTTGATTAAAGTATTTAATCATTATCTTACCTGCATAATAGGCAATATCTTTTGCAAATTCTAAATATTCTTCCATTTACTAATCTTCACTCCTTAATTTTGATATTAATATTGTTGCATTTTTATAAGTTGTTGAATTTTCTTTATATCTGTTTTTAATGTCTTCTAATCTTTTGGTGTAACCTACATCATTACCACATTTATCAATTTGCATATCTGCTTTATTTAATATTTGTAAATATAATGATGAATATTCTGCGTTTATTTTTCCGTGATAATAAACTTCTTTCCAGTATTTGTATCCATTTCTTTTTAATATTTCTCCACCGATATATTTATGATTGGAATTATTTCCGTATTCATAACCAATATCATGATTTAATCCTAATACAAATAAATCTTCTAACTCATTACTATCTAAATTATATTTTTTTCCTATTTCAACCATTTTTCTAGCAACGGCTAAGCTATGTTTTAATCTATTTTCATTCATCTTTTCTCTCCATAATTGTTTTTTTATCAATATTTACTTTAGTTATATTTTTTTAATCATTCCTTAACTTTTTATAATCTAATTAATTTTCATATACTTATTTTCTTTTTTATTTCATTTTCTATTATCCAATTAATATATTCAATTGATTTATCAATATTAAATATACCATTACCTACTGGATAATAAACAGGATAAACTTTATATATATCTTTATTTATTTTTATTTCATGACATATTTTTCTATTTTGAGATACAGCAATTTTTTTATTTAAAATAATAGAACTAACTTGATTTCCGAAGGTGATAATTATCCTTGGTTTTATTATGTCAATTTCCATAAATAGTAAATCAAGATATTTTTTTAATACATCATCTGATAAAGGTCGGGCATCTATTTGGGTACATTTTCCTAAATTAGTAATAAATACTTTATTATTAGTTATTTCTTCATACACATAATCACAAAAGTCATAATCCCATTCTTTGGCTTTCTTTTCTTCGATTTTTTTTAAAGTATCTTCACTTATTAAATGAACTTGGTAAAATAACTTCCATATATTTTTGGTTCCAAGCCAAGGAGATTTTCGGCCTTTCCATGATTTATCGCTTGCAATATTTTTGCCAGTTGGATTCATAAAAACAAAACAAATATCAGGATTTTTTTGGCAGCCACCACTATATATAGAATCTAATTCTTTAGCGCCATATTTAACTTGTATTTTGTCATATTCTTTTTTCAAATCTTCTATTTTTAGAGGATTTTCACAAAGTTTTACCATTTTCACTCTTCTCCTTTCAATTTATAAATTTATAATTTCTTTACAATTTTATTTTACTATAGCTAATCAATTCTTATTTTACATATTAAATATTTTATCACTTATTCTAAACTTTTCAATTTAAATATTTTTCTAAGTATTTTAAAAGGCATTAAAAAAAGCATATTATATTTTTATGATATACGCTTTTATTCTTGTCTTTTGGAATATATACAACCACAGTAATTTTGCCGATAAAGATTATATTTCTTGGAGTATTCAATGCTTTTTAAGTAACCATTATTTTTCTTAAAATCATTTGGTAAATACTTTATACCTATTTCTTCGCTTAATTTTTTTCCTATTTCGTTTAACCAATTTGCATTTTTATACGGACTAACAGATAGTGATGAAGCAAAATAATCAAAGCCTAGTTCTTTAGCTTTTAGAGCTGTACTTTTAAGACGAAGAGTATAACAAGAGTAGCATCTTTTACCACCCTCTTTTTCTAATTCTAGTCCTTGGATAGCTTCTTTATATACAGAATTATCATAATCACAATCTAAAAAATTAATAGGATATTTTGCAGGATATATTTTTAATAAATTTATTTGTTCTTCTTTTCTTTTTTGATATTCTTCTTCTGGTTCGATATTAGGATTATAATAGTATACTGTTACATAGAAATAATTAGCTAAGTATTCTAATACAGCAGTTGAACATGGTGCACAACAAGTATGGAGTAAAATTCTTGGTACTTCGCCATTAGATTCTAATTCATTTAATATTTTTAACATTTCTTTATGATACATATTCATCACCTAAAACAAGCTGAAAGATATTTTATCAGAAGATGAGTCTAAATACAAGGTTCCTTTTTTTCCTTCTAGGGTTGCATATATATCAATGTAGTTATTTAATTTATCTAAATGGATTAAATTTACATAGACATGATTGCCATCATTCATTCTTAAAAAAAATCTTGTATCATCTATTACGACATCACCATTTTTCCATGGTTCATATATTATTTCGCTAATTAATGATATAACATCATTGTCTATTTTAGAAAAATTAGCTATTAATCTTTCATATAAGCTATCTGGTACGTAATTAGTTAAAACTGGATAGCCTACTACACCAATTCCATCTACTTCTTTTTTATTACTTAGAATTAATTTGTTGTTGTTTCGATTATAAAATAAAATTTTAGCTTCTTCGATATCTATTATAACTTCTCCTAAAATTGTTTTTCTAACCTTTGCATTGTTTATATAAGGGTTGTTTAATAAATTTTTTTTGATTTTGGAAGAAGATACAGAAAATAGTTTAGGATAATAAGTTAAATCAGCTGATGTTATAACGTTTATATCGGATAAATATTTGTTGCCATTTATTTGAATATGTTTAATTGGTATATTTTTTAAAGCAAGATAAAAGAAGACAATTATAATTATAAAAATCATAATTTTTAAGACTGATTTCCATTTAATTTTTTTTATGACTTTTTTTCTTTTTTTCATCTTCTTCACCATTCTATATATATTTTAGCAAAAATTAAAAAGCTATACAATGATAGCTTATATGATAGACAATAATTAGACAAATTTCTTTTTAGAATTTAATATCAAGAAAGTAATAACTAAAATAACTACACTAATTATTACTCCCCATAATATTAGATTGTTATTATTAGTAGTAACAGTATATCTTTCTACATTAACAATTTCATTATTAGAGTTTTTTTCATATATTTCAACTTCACCATCATGATGAAAAGTAACAACTCCATTATCATCTATTGAGGCAATATAAGGATTACTACTTTCTAAATGATTTTCTGGATTAATTTTATTTTCTACAACTTCATTAGTTTTAACTTTTTTTTGAATTATTTCTTTTTCTTCTTCATTATCATTTACTAATGCTTGATTAATTATAGACACACTTCCAGTTTCTACTTTAGAATCAAATTTTTGTAATGCAAAATTAGCATAATCAGTAACTTTTAATTCTATTTTACTTGTTACAGCATTATCTTTTACTTTAAATTTTAAATTCATTAAAGTAGTATCATTATCTATATGGACATCTTCTTTCATTGTTAAAGTATAAAAGACAATAACGTGACTATCATTTTCTACTATATCTTTCATTTCAAAATTATCAAAAAGACTTATATCGGCACCCATGTATTCTAAACTATTAAAATCATAAGTAAATCTTAAGCCAAGATAACTAAATCCTTTATTATTTTTTATATTAACTGGTATTGTTATTTCGTCTCCTATATAAGCATTAGAACTACCTATTTGAAAAATAGATAGTTCTTCAGCTTTAACACAGGATATAGTAAATATTAAGAATACGCTTAAAAATATTTTAATTATTTTTTTCAAGACGGTATCTCTTATAACCAAATATTCCAAATAATCCTAATGAACTAAGTGAAATAATTAAGTTTTTAATATTTGCTTCCATACCAGTTTGTGGATTAATTGTATCTTCTTTTGTAGTTACGTTTGATACAACTTCATTTACTTCAATTTCAATTTCTGATTTTAGTCCATTAGAAGCGGTTACTTTAATTTTAGCACTTCCACTTCCTACGGCTTTAATTTTACCAAATTCATCAACAGTTAGAATGTTTTCATCACTAGATTCATATGTAAATGTTAATTCATCAGTTGTATTATTTGGTAATATTTCTATATTGATTTTTTCTTCATCACCAATATTTAAATTATCTTTTTCAACACTAACAATAATTTTTTCTGATTTAATTTCTTTTATTTCAATATTAATTTCTTTAGTTATATTGCCAACTTTAATAGTAATTGTAGCTTTACCAGCTTTTTTAGCTGTTAATATTCCAAGTTCATCAACACTTACTATATCATCATCACTAGAACTATAAACTACATTTTCTAATTCAGTTGAATCAATTGGGTCTGGTGTAATTAATATTTGACCACTGCTACCTTTTAATAAATCATTAGGATAACTAACACTTATATCATCTAATGGAATAATTTTAACTGTAACGTTAATTTTGACTTCCATTCCATTGCTTAGACTACCAGTAATTATTGTTGTTCCTTCTTTTAAGCCAGTAATTAATCCATCTTTATCAACTGTAGCAATACTTTCATCATCACTTTTCCAAGTAATAGTTTTTGATTCAGTTGTATCACTTGGATTAATAGCTGGTGATACTTTTACAGCATTTTTTTTACCTTTTATAATAGTCATATTTTTATCACGTACTTCAAATGATGTAATTGGAACGATAACTTTTATTTTAATTGTATCTTCATGATTGTTTGCTTTTACTTTAATAGTTACAGTACCTGCTTTTCTTGCAGTTACAACACCAGTTGGACTAACAGTTGCAATTTCATCATCACTACTAGACCATTCTAATGTATATTTTTCAGTAGTATCAGAAGGATTAACTGTAGCTGTTAAATTAGTAGTATTATTTTTAACTAATTCTATATAATCTTTTGTTAAACCAGCTTTTTCATTTATCTTAACATCTTTAATTGGTGCAACAACTTTAATAGTTATAGTATCTTGTTTACCATCTCTTATTGCTGTAATAACTGTTGTACCAATAGCTTTAGCTGTAACAACTCCATTACCATCAACTTCAGCTATGCCATCTTCGCTACTTTGCCATACAGTATTATTTTTATCTGTAAAATCATCAGGGTTGATTTTAATTTTTAAGGTTTTTTTTGAACCTCTTTCTATTTCAATAGTATCTTTTCCATCTTCTATTACTACACTACTAACTGGTACTTTTACTGTAATAGTTGCTTTGACACTTTTGCCATTTTTTAAAGTACCAGTAACATTAGCTGTACCTCCACCAACAGCATGAACTTTGCCATCTGCTTCGACAGTAACAACTTTTGTATTATCGCTTTCCCAAGTAACAGTTCTATCTTCTTCAGCATCATCTGGTTCAATTTTAACTGATAATTGTTGTTCTTCACCTTTATTCATTGTAAATTCAGCACTTGGTTGGATAGTTACACTATCAATAGGTTTTAATACTTTTACAGTAATTTGGTCTTGTTTATCATTATATTTAACAGTAATGGTTACAGTTCCTGGTTTTATTGCATGGATAGTTCCATCTTGGTCAACGCTTACTGTACCTTCTTCACTACTTTCCCATTTAATTTTATCTTTCTCACTTGTATCAGCAGGATTGATTACTAAATTTAATTTTTTAGATTGAGTTGGTAATAATTCCATATCACTATCTGTAATATCTAATGAATCAATATCAACGAAAACAGTTACATCAACTTCAAAATGATAAGTACCTAAGTTAGCAGTAATTTTAGTCTTACCACCACTTACAGCAACAATATGGCCATCATTGACTGTAGCAACACTATCTACTGTACTATTCCAATCTATTTTAGTACTGTCAGTTGTATCTAATGGATAATATGTTACTTGTAAATCTTTTGTTCCACCACGATTTAAAGTTATTGGACCACTTTCACTAATAGATGCACTAGTTATTGGAATATTTACTGTAACATTTACACTTGCACTAATATCTTTTGTGGTCTTAGCTGTTATAGTTGCAACCCCCCCCCCGACAGCACTTATGGTACCTCCAGAGACACTAGCTACATCACCTTTGTTAGATTCCCAACTAATAGTTTGGTCATCACTAATTGGACCATCAGGATTTTCGGCAATAAGCTCAGCAGTAATTAGTTCACTTCCTTTAGTTTCGCTACCACCTTGCATTTTTTTAATTTCTAATGTTACATCTTGTTTACTTAATTTTATTTCTTTTATTGGATTACTAACATTAATTGTAATTTCTTTAGTAAAACCATAAGCATTTACAGTAACTTTGGCTTCACCATTTTTATTTTTATTAGCAGTTACTAATCCTTCACTACTTACATCAATTATGTCAGACCCTTGGGTAACATTAAATGATAGATTTTTTTCAGTAGTTGTTGTACCACCATTTTCAGTAACAGCATTTATAGGTATTTGATAATTATTCCCATAAATCATATTAACTGTAGCATCTCCAACTGTAATATCGGTTGCTGGATTTTCAATTTTAATTGTTCCTGGAGCTGGAGAGTTATATGGAACATCTTCATAATCCTCTAGGTTACCTGTCTCATTTTTAGTATATTTTTCTACTTCAATATCAAAATTATAATCACCAGCTGCTGCATTTAATACTTCTAATTCAACAACCATAATTGGTCCATTATAATCGGAAGTTTTAGGACCACTTGATTTGCCAACATAGGCTAGTGCTACTAAAGCTTTGCTACCATCATCACTTTTATCATGAACAGCTGCACCAAATGTCTTTAAAAAGTTCATATCTTCAGGTGCAGTTACATCAATTATTTTAAATGCGTCCTTATTAATATTTACACTTAAATTTAAACCATT
Organism: uncultured Bacilli bacterium; assembly: GCA_947631205.1. Lineage (GTDB taxonomy): Bacteria > Bacillota_I > Bacilli_A > RF39 > UBA660 > Ventrenecus. The sequence continues at coordinate 10,105 of CANRKL010000006.1, forward strand.
AAGACCCTTATTACCAGCCATTTTTAAAAATAGATAAATGTGTTCACCTTGTTTGGCTGTAGTTATGTTTTCACCATCAACGTTATTTTCCTTTTTAACTTCTACGCTAAAAGTTGTATTTTGGTCAGCCATTACAAAATATAATGGAACAGCTAAAACACAAACAATTGATAGTATCCCTAATAATTTTACAAATTTTTTTCTCATTTTATATCACCTTTCATAATCAAAGTATATCACTATTTTTTTATGACATCAAGAAAATTTTTTTGCCAAAATTTGTGATTTTTTTACATGATTTTTTATTTAAATATCAATTATTTTACTTAATACAGCATGAACTATTATTCTTTTTTTTCCCGTATTATTGCAAGTTGATAAAGTTAAAGTTTTATTTTTTTGTTTTTCATAATTAGAAAAATTAACTTTATCTTCAAAAAAATTTTGATAAAAATTTAGTGGTACAGCATCATTAGGTGTTGTTATATAAGATGAATATACACTATAAATCAATATTTTATTTTCTAAGTAAAGATATATGTCAACTTTATCTATTTTTTTCTCATATATATTTACTAAATCACTAAACATTTCTCTTGTATTCATATTATGACCATAAATTATTGAATTGTTATCATTAAAATATTCATCATTATTAGCATCAAGATATATAGAACCATTACGGTTATATTCCTTATATATATTTCTATTTAAATAATATTCATTATCGTTGCCTTGTAAAATAGGATAATCAATATTAGTATTAGGAATTTTTAACCAACCAACAACATCTTCATTAATATCTTTTAATTTATTGATGTCGATTTTCAAAATATTTTCATCAGAAGAAGGTTTTTCTTCGGATATTTTTACTTCAGATTTTAGTAATTCTATTTGTTTTTGATTAACATCGTCATCTTTTTGATTTTTAAAATATTTGTAACCATATAGTAAAGATATAACTAGAAATATAACCATTAAGACATTAACAATAATAACTTGATACTTCTTTTTTAATTTAAAATTTTTTTTCATAACATCACTTAATTAATAACTTTAATATTTCAATGGCATCTATTACGGTAATTTCTTTATCATTATCAAAATCACCTATTAATAATTTATGGCTAGTTACTTCTCTTTTACCAATAGAATAATATAAAGCTTCTACGGCATCAATTACTGAGATGTCTCCACTTTCATCTAGGTCACCTTTTATATATTCATTAATTCCTGTTCCCACTGTTACTAGACATTTGGCACTTTTTCCATTACTAGTTGTTACAGTAATTTCACTTGTTCCGTTATTTAATCCTCTAACTCTTCCATTTTCATCTACTTCTGCTACTATTTTATTACTACTTTTCCAAGTTAATTTATTACTATCAGTTGTATCTATAGGATTTATAGTTGCAACAAGGTTATCATTTCCATTTATTTTTAAAGTTAAGTTATCTTTACTTAATTTAACGCTATCAATGTGTTTATATTCTCCTGGAGTAAAATATTTCATATAATTGTTAAATTCGGCGGCATCACTAGTTGTTATATTTCCATCGCCATCAAAATCTGCTATTAATATATCATCAGCACTAGCTCCATATTTAAAAATATTTAATATCATATTTGTATCATTACTATCAAAAATTCCATCACCATTTATATCTCCATAATATTTTTTACTGCCATCACTTAAAGTAATAGGTAGACAAACATAAATTAAACATTCAGAACTTCCATATTTATCAGAAGTTGCTTTGATATAGACTAATCCACCTTTTTTAGGTGTTACTACTCCATCTTTTACTGAAGCAACTTCATCATCACTACTACTCCATTTAACATTATCATATTTTTCTTTTTCTACAGATGCAATTAAAGTCAATTTATCACTTGATGAATTTAACTGATATTTTGTATGATTCAAACTTAATTTAATATCCTTAACTGTTATATGACAAGTTGCAATATTTCCTGTAACACTTTTAACTTTAATTGTGACATCTCCTTTGCCAACTAATCTAACTTCGCCATCTTTTACAGTTGCAACTAAATCATTAGTACTACTCCAATCTAAATTTTTATCAAAGTAGTATTTTGGAGTTACAGTATAATTTAAATTAATAGTATCTCCAACATTTCCACTTAATTCAGTTTCTTCAAAAACCACCTTTTGAGTTAATTCTTCATAAGGAATATTATTTTCTTTAGCATAATTTTCAGTTTGACTATTTTTAGGTATATAAATAGTTTGACTAACATCTTTTAAGTCCATTTGTTCAACATTTTCACTAAGAATAATTATTTCTTCTAAATTTTTACTATTTAAAAAAGCATTTTTAGCAATTTCTTTAACATTTTTACCAACTATTACTGCACTAAGTTGATTATAGTAAGAAAAGGCACTTTGACCAATATACTCAACATCATCAGGAATTTCTAAAATTCCTTTTAATTCTCTACTCCAAGAAAAAGCACCACGAGAAAGATATTTAAGATTTTTACTTAATTTTAAAGAACTTATTGAAGTCTCATTAAAACTATTTACTCCTATATAGCTAACGTTATCAGGAATATTTAACTCTCCAGTGATAGGAACATTTAAAAAGGCTCCAGAACCAATTGATTTTAAAGTTGTTGGAAAACTAATGTTGCCACTTAGCTTTTCGGAATAAGCAAAAGCATCATCACCAATATATAATAATTTTTTTGGTAAAATAATATTCCCAGTTAAATTAGTTCTTCGAAAAGCATAGTTACCAATTCCAACTACTGGCTTATTATTTATTGTATCAGGAATTACAAGATTGCCACTTATATCTCCATTATTTTTACTAACAGCTTTTACAATAACGACATTATTTGGTGATTCAATATAAGTTAAATTATAATTTTCACCGCTTACATCATATGTTTTAATTTCTGACCAAGTAGTTAATTTCTTATAACTCGTTTCACTGGTTAATTTAGAACTACTATCATACACACTATAATAAATATATCCATCTCTTATAAATACATTAATAATTCCTGATGTACCACTTAAACTTTTTAACTTAGTTATTTTATTATTTGTTATATCTATACTATTTAAAGATTTATCAGTTCCAACATAATAAAGTAAATTATTTTCTTTAACTAATCCTGTATCATTAACGTCGTATAAAACATCAGTTAGTTTTTCTTTTGACCCACTAAGAATATTTTCTTTATATAAAGCGTTAGTCCAACCAGAACTACTACTTTGTCCCATTAAATAATATTTGTATCCAGAAACGTAAAAAGTCTGTGAATATGAACTAATAGAAACATTACTTGTAACTCCCTCAGGTAAGTTAGTTGGAGTTGTTAAAAAATTATTGGATTTAAAATAAGCATCATTAAAATTTACCATACTACTAACAGTGGAATTTTTAATATCAGTTTTACTTTTAAAACGAGTGGCAAAATTAAGTCTTGCAGGTTCTTTTCCAGATTTAGTTGAATCAAAATATGTCCACTCATCATCTAAATTACAAATATTCCAAGCATGATTTCCTAAATTACTAGCTAAATATTCACAAGAAATGCCAGCAGAACTATTTAAAAATTGATATGCTTGATTAAATCCTGCACAAACTGAAGCATGTTCGACAAAAACAGAATCATAATCTTGTTGATTATTTCCAGTTGAACTACTTTTGTATCCATTTCCTTCTTGAACATATATCCCAAAAAACATGGCTTTTTCATGTTCACTCATTTGGTCATTAATTTGCTCTAGGGCATACAATCTATTTTGTTCAATTATAGCATCTTCATCAACTTCAGCTGCTTTTATAGGATTTATAATGCTTAATACTAACAATATACTAAATATTATCTTTTTCATTTAACCCTCCTATTTAATTAATAATTTTAATATTTCAATGGCATCTATTACTGTAATTTCTTTATCATTGTCAAAATCACCAATTAATAATTTATGGTTGGTTACATCTCTTTTACCAATAGAATAATATAAAGCTTCTACGGCATCAATTACTGAGATGTCTCCACTTTCATCTAGGTCACCTTTTATATATTCGTTAATTCCTGTTCCAACTGTTACTAGGCATTTGGCACTTTTTCCATTACTAGTTGTTACAGTAATTTCACTTGTTCCATTATTTAATCCTCTAACTCTTCCATTTTCATCTACTTCTGCCACTAGTTTATTACTACTTTTCCAAGTTAATTTATCACTATCAGTTGTATCTATAGGATTTATAGTTGCAACAAGGTTATCATTTCCATTTATTTTTAAAGTTAAGTTTTTTCTATCTAATGTTACATCAATAATTTCTTTATATCCATTAGTTGAAAAAAAATTTAAAGTATAAATGTCGATAATAGATGTATTATCTTCTAAATCAATATAACCATTATTATTGATGTCTCCTAAAATATTAATATCTTCATTATATTTTGCATCAAGTAAATAATCACTTATTAAAGATGAATCAATAGCGTTTATATGACCATCTCTATTTAAATCACCAATATATCCTTTAGAACCATCACTTAAAGACACAGGAACACTTACATAAATTAAACATTCAGAACTACCATATTTAGCACTTTTAGCAGTAACACGAGCAAATCCTCCCCTAAGTGGTGTTACTTTTCCATTAACAACACTTACAATATTTGAATCTTTAGTACTCCATGTAACATCATTCGCGGCATTACCATTACTTAATTTAGCTTCTAATTGTAAAGTTTCTCCTAAACTATTAATTTGATAATTTGAATAATTTAATTTTAATGAAATATTTTCTTCAACTTTAACTGTAAATGATGTAGCAATTTTTTTATTTATAGCCATTCCACTAACAGTGATTTTAGCTTGTCCTGTATTTTTACCAACTAAAAAGCCATCTGTAACATCAACAATATTAGGAGAATCACTGCTGTAATTAAGCTCATAAATAGTTGCATTACTAGGAACAATATTAGGAACAATTTTCTTAGATTCATTAACTTTTATTGTATAATTATCAACTTTAAATGTATCTAATAAATAGCCAACATCAACATCATAATTTTTAGATTTTCCAAGCATAGTTCCTGTAAAAGAAGTTCTTCCCTCTTTAAGACCTGTTAAAACTCCATCTTTCAAGGTTAAATAATTAGTATCATAATTTTGGTATTTTAAAACTGATGATGGAATTTTTACACTATAATTTTCATTATTCATATAAGCTATATATCTAATATTAAGAGGATTTCCAACCTCAACATAATAATGACCTGTTAAATCATTATATGAAGTAATTTTTAAACTATAATCATTGATATAAGTATCAATAATTTCAACATCTTGAACAACCGTGTCGCTTTTTCCACTTTTATTGGAGATATTTGCCGTGTCATACCTCGAAAACATCTGAACAGCTAAATAAGTTCCTGCTCCACCATTTTCAATTTTAGCAACACCTATTCCAATTGATTTCCAATCACTTCCTAAAATATTTTTTTTATGACCAGCAGATTTCATCCAAACTTCATTGACACAATAAGTACCATTCGACACATTGGCAGCAATATTTTCAGCAGAAGCGCTCATAGTATTACTATCTACCATTGTATAAAATGATTTGCCATTTGGTCTTGTATGGTCGAAATAAAGGGCAATTTCATAAGCTCTTTTCATAGCTGCTTCTTGCAATTCAGCATCCATTTTAAGAACATTTAAATTGGCACTTTTTCTGGCTTCATTAGTTGCTGCTAACGCATCGTTTGCCCAATCATAATCTCTAATCCCAGTTACTGGTAAACTATAGCTAGCTGCATGAACTAAAGATGCCCCAGTAAATAAGAAAATGAAACTGAAAAATAAATTTACTAACAATTTTTTTGACATATATTCCCTCCTATTTAATCAATAATTTTAATATTTCAATGGCATCAATTACCGTAATTTCTTCATCATTATCAAAATCACCAATTAATAACTTATGACTAGTTACTTCTCTTTTACCAATAGAATAATATAAGGCCTCTACGGCGTCAATTACAGAGATGTCACCACTTTCATCTAAGTCGCCTTTTATGTAATCTAAAACATTGATGGTAGTGGTCGCACTTACTCCTTTATAACTGGCTGTTATAACGGATTTTCCAACTTCTTTAGCTGTTATTTTTCCAGAATCATCAATACCAACGATATTATTATAAGATGATTTCCAAGTTGGAGTGATTTCTAAATTAGGAGTAACAGTAAGCAATAAATTCATAGTTGAACCTTTAGGTAAAGAAATATTTTGAGGCAAGGATAATTTTAAAGTATATGGTGAGACAATTTGATATTCTTTTGTAATTTCACCTGTATAATCACCAGAACCTTTAATAACTAGCTTAGCTGTTCCTGGACGATAGGTATTAGAATAACTAACTCTATAATCTTTATTTTTTTCTAGTATTTTACCATCTAATTTAACAACAATTTCAGGTTCAATATTATTGTCATAGCTTTCCCATTCATAATATTCTTTTAAGTTTTCAATTACTGCTCTTGTAATATCTATTTTAGTAATTTTAAATTCTTCCATTTTAATACCAACATACTTATCAATTCCTATAATCCAAGCTTGAGCATAATCAGTAACCATATTATTTTTAACATAACTAACTTTATAATCAACATTTTCTTCTAAAATTTTTCCATTATCTTTAATTACTATTTCAGGAATATTTACATCGCCACTAATCTCCATATCGGAAACACTAATATCTAAATCCGTTATCTCTTTAAATTCTGTTTGGCCTTCTTCTATAACTCCAAATGCACAATTGTTTTCTTGAGCATAATTTATAGCTGTAGAATTTTTATAACCATATATTGGAAAATATTTACTACATAAGCCTTTTCCTAAGGTAGTATTTTCATTTAAAATTACTAAATAATTTACATAGTCACCATTATTATAAGTTCTAAGATTATTATCTGGGTCAAAGGCTTCTTTACTAAAGACGTTATTACCAATTTTAGTAACACTTTTAGGAATAATAACTCCCTTAGTTAATTTATCTAAATCATAAAAAGCATTGTCATCAATAACTTGTAAATCTTCATTCAATTCTAGTGAGCTAATATTATTATTGTAAGAAACAGCATATTCTTTAATTTCTTTGACACCATCTTTAATTTTTAGAACACCGCCTTCTTTTCCAGATGGATATTGATATAAAATGTCACCAGTTTTAGAATACAAAATCCCATCTTCACTCATATAATTAGGATTTGACGCATCAACATTAATTTCTTTTAAGGTAGGAATATTCATAAATGCTCCAGTTCTAATTTCTGTTAAGGTCGTTGGAACTTTAACATTTTTAACAACTGTATATTTATTTTTGCCATAAAGAAAAGCATATTCCCCTAATACTTGATAATTATTAGGTATTTCAACGACTTCATCATAGCCATCATATTGAATATATATATATTGACCACCATTAATTCCTGTAGAAAAACCACTATAAGTATTTTCTATTTTATAATATCTTGGAGGAGATTCATTATATGTGGCATCAATTACATAAATCTTACCATCTAATAAGGCAGCAACATTGTGATGATTATTTCCAGCTCCGGCATCTCTTATTGCATTTCGCAAATGAGCTTTTATCCCAGCATAATTAGCCATATATATTACAGCTTCACTTATTCCAATACAATCAGCTCCATCGCCATAAATAAAATCAATATAATTAGAAGCCTTGGCACTGTAAGGATAATATCTAATAAAATCTTTGACAATAGTTTCCATTTTTTCATAATCATTCATGTTACTTCGAATATTTTCATCAACAAAATCTTTCATCTTTTTTTCAGCACTATAAACAGCATAATCAACAACATTTACATTTACTTCAAAAGTTTCACTTCCAACAACTACCGATATTTTAGAAGTTCCTACCTCAACTTTTTGATAAGTTCTATCATAACTTGAAGAATTAGAAGTACTACATACATTTTCCTTACAATAATATGTGGTTACTTTTGGCGTAACAAGTCCATTCTCACTAACAAGAACACTATTTCCAGAAATAACTTTATATTTAGGATTTTCTGTAGAATCTAACACAGTAATTTGAAACTCTTTTTTTAATTCACTAGGAATTGATAGTTTATTATTATATGTTTCTCCTAAAGCATATATTGTAGCACTATCTTCTTTAATACTAGCAGCATGAACATTAAAAGCTAAAAATAAACTAAATAATAAAAACAAGCAATAATTCTTTTTCATTTTCCAAATTCCTTTCATTTTATGTATTTTATATCAAGCTCTTATTTCAAAAAAAATTATACAAAATATTTTTTTTCATTTCAATATCTATTATATTCTTTTTGAAAATATAAGCAATTACATAAGTCATAAATAAATTATATTACACATACATATGTTTGTCAAAGCATTTTTAAAAAAACTACATTTCTACAAATGTAAGTTCTTTTTTAGTTACATAACTTTCATCGCTGTAATAAGTTTTAGTTAGAGGATTTATTTCTTTACTTAAGTAACCTTTTTTTATTAATTCACCTAATGTTACCTTATCATTTAGACAAACATCATCATTAAAGCAGTCAAGAGCACTTTCAATAATTCTTTTTTGAACAACTAGAACAGTTCTTTCTAAATGCCTATTTGATACTTTCCAAAGAGTTAGAGCAATTGAACTAAAAACAATAATTAAAATTGTTATTAAAATGGCCGTCTTATTATTCATGATTATCTCCATAATAATTTTTGATGAATTCATCACGATATTCTAATAATGAGTCATTTTTTATAGATTCTCTAATGTTTTCTGTTAGAGATGTTAAAAATCTTATATTGTGAATTGATAATAATCGCGCTCCAAAAGTTTCTTCAGCATTAATTAAATGTTTAATGTAAGCTTTAGAATAATTTTGACAAGCATAGCAATCACAATCACTAGAGATTGGTGAAAAATCATCTTTATATTTCGCATTTTTCAAATTAATTTTGCCATATTTTGTTAAGGCATGACCGTGTCTTGCAAGTCTTGTTGGACTGACACAATCAAAAATATCAATGCCTCTAATTACTCCTTCAATAATGTCTATTGGTTCTCCTATTCCCATAGCATATCTTAATTTATTTTCTGGTAAGTATTTTGTGGAATATGAAAAAGCTTTGTACATATCTTCTTTTGACTCATGGTCATTTGCTACTCCGCCAATACTATAACCATCAAAATCCATTTCAACTAATTTTAAAGCACTTAATTTTCTTAAATCTTCATGAGCCCCACCTTGCACTATGCCAAAGAGTAATTGGTCAGGATTAGAATGAAAATCTTTTCCTCTTTTAGCCCAACGTAAAGTTCTTAATACACTATTTTTTAAATAATCATAACTAGCACTAGCAGGAGGACATTCATCAAAACTCATTATAATATCACTACCTAAATTTTCTTGTATTTCAATAGATTTTTCAGGAGTAAGTAATAATTCATCACCATTATATTGATTTTTAAATTTAACTCCCTCTTCACTAATATCTTTTGGATTTGCTAAAGAAAACACTTGAAAGCCTCCTGAATCAGTTAAAATAGGTCCATTATAATTCATAAATTTATGAAGACCACCTGCTTTTTTAATTATATCATCACCTGGTCTTAGCCATAAATGATAAGTATTAGCTAATATAATCCCTGCATGTGCATCTTTTACTTCTTCAGGACTTAATGTTTTAACTGTAGCTTGGGTTCCCACTGGCATAAACATGGGGGTTTCATAAACTTGATTTTGATACGTAATTTTACCAAGCCGTCCATTTGTTTTGCCATCTTTTTTTACTAATTCAAATTTTAACTTCATATTTAATCAACCACTTCTATATTGTTTTAATTTTGATAAAAAATTTGTTGTTCTTTAATTAAATCATAACTAATTAACTCATGAGAATCTAAATCTTCTTTATGAATATCGATACAGCTTATTTGACTATTATCATAGGTTTTATAGTAATATAAGCCTTTATCTAAGTTACAACATGAACTATAAATTGTTATTTCATATTTATCTTCACCCATATGAACGCAGCCACGTTGTTGAACTACGGAATCTAATATATGAAAAAATTGACTGACACTACTAAGCTCTGAATCAGAAGATAATGAATTCATCTTAGTAAATGAGGCCTTAACAAATCTTGATGCAGAAGATAAATCTCCTGGTAAGCCTAAAGCTCCCATTCCTCTACTATACGTATCAAAGTTTAGTTTTGAAGAAAAATTATTAACTGGTGGCTCAATAGATAAACTCATATAATTGTTTAAATTAAATAGTTGCGTGTCAAAAGGAGGATTGTTTGTCAAAATACCAACAGGATTATCATATATTTTTAAGCCATCTTTTAATGATTCAACGGTGATAGCTTCTTTTTTGTCGGCAATAATCCAATGAAGGGGTGAAGCTGGTAATTGTTCACTAAAATTTTCATTTACAATATTTGTTTTGCTTAATAAAGTTTTGGCTTCTTGGACATTTTGACATTGAGATAAAATCCAGGGAATAAATTCAAAAGGAGCCACATTGTCTTTAGAGGCATCTTTTTCATGGTAAAAAGCATTAGTAGGAAAATTTAAGCCAGCTACTCCTAAGCCGTATTCATTTATCGCATCATAATATAAAGGATAATTATCACTTACATAAGACATTCCAATAATAGCATAAGATTCTTTAGCTTTTTTATTGTTTCGAAAATTAAATTTATAATTTCTTGGGGTTATTGTAACAGTTTCATAGTAAGAATATTCTAAATCTAAGTTTCTTCCAAAATAATGATTTTTAGTATAATAAGTTGCTGCTGTACACATAATTATCATTCTCCTTTTCTTTATTTATTGTATCATGGATACACAAAGATGTAAAAGAAAAAAGACTAGATTTTTTCTACTAGCCTTCATTATTTAGAATGATATCTTCTTCATCACCCATTAATTTTTCTTCTAATACTTCACTAGCTTCATCATTCATGAATTCTCTTTGCAAATCAATTTCAATATCACTATATTGTTTAGCTCCAGTACCAGCTGGAATTAATTTACCAATAATGACATTTTCTTTTAAGCCTCGTAAGTAATCAACACTACCTTTAATAGCTGCATCTGTTAATACTTTAGTTGTCTCTTGGAATGAAGCAGCTGATAAGAATGAATCAGTTTGAAGACTACTCTTAGTAATACCTAACATAATTGGTCTTCCTTTAGCAGGAACGCCACCAGATATTAAGACAGGCTTATTTGCTTCTGTAAATTCATGTAATGAAATACTTAATCCTTCTACTAAATCTGTATCTCCTGGGTCAACTATTCTTACTTTGTTAATCATTCTCTTAACAATTATTTCAATATGTTTATCAGAAATATCAACACCTTGTAATTTATAGACCATTTGAATTTCTTTTAAGATATATTCTTGGGCAGTAAGTGGGTCTGTTACAGCTAGTAATTCTTTTGGAGAAATAACTCCTTCTGTTAATTTGTCACCAGCTTCAACTTTATCGCCAACTTCTACTCTAACTTTCATGTTGTAATTAGTAATATGTTCTCTTGCTTCAACTTTATTTTCTACAACAATTTTATATTTACCATTATCTTCTTTAATTTGAGCTACAGTACCTGCTATTTCAGAAATAGTTGCTTTACCTTTAGGATTACGGGCTTCAAATAATTCTTCAACTCTTGGAAGACCTTGAGTAATATCTTCACTTGACGCTACACCACCTGAGTGGAATGTACGCATGGTAAGCTGAGTACCTGGTTCACCAATAGATTGGGCAGCCATAATACCTACAGCTTCACCAGTTTCTACTAAATTACCTGTTGCTAAATTACGACCATAACATTTTTGACATACACCATTAGGGGTTTTACAAGTTAAGGCACTTCTTATTTCCACTGTTTTAATACCGGCATCAGTAATCTTTTTAACAATATTTTCAGTAATCATTTGATTTTTATCAATAATTACTTCTTTGGTTTCTGGATTAATTACTTTTTGAGCTGTATATCTTCCAAGGATTCTTTCCGCTAAAGGTTCAATAACACTTCCATCTTTATCATTTATTAAATCGCTTACACTGACACCTTGAATTGAACCACAATCACTTTCTTTAACAATTATATCTTGAACTACTTCAACTAATCTTCTTGTTAAATATCCAGAGTCGGCAGTTCTTAAGGCTGTATCAGCAGAACCTTTTCTTGAACCATGACTTGATAAGAAGAATTCAGATACAGTAAGTCCTTCAGAGAAGTTAGATGTAACAGGTATTTCAATTGTTGAACCATCAGGTTTAGCCATTAAGCCACGCATACCAGCTAATTGAGCAAAGTTAGATATTGAACCACGAGCTCCTGAATTCATCATCATAAACAATGGATTATCAAAATCACCATCAGCTATTTCTTTTAATTCGTTTTTAATTGATTCATTAGCTTTGTTCCATATTTCAATAACATTGTTATAACGTTCTTCTTCGGTTATAAGACCACGAGAGAATTGTTTATTAATTTTTTCTACTAAGGCCATACTATCATCAATAACTTGTTTTTTAGTTTTTGATGGAACAATATCAGCAGCTGATACTGTAATACCCGCAACGGTAGAATACTTAAATCCTAAATCTTTTAATTTATCTAGGAAAATAGATGTTTCAGTTGTTTTATATCTTTTAAATACTTGAGCAATAATTTTCTCTAAAGTCTTTTTAATAAATGGAACAGTTATAGGTAGTTCGCTTACACATTTTTTAATATCGCTACCCATTGGTAAGAAATATTTACTAGGAGTCATTCCTTCAATATTTTCTTTAGATGGTTCATTAATATATGGATAACTATCTGGTAATATTTCATTAAAGATAATCTTTCCACAAGTTGTAACTAAATATTTGTCAATTTGTTCTTCAGTAAATAATTTATGTTTAAATGATTTAGCTGGTAAGACAATTCTTGTATGAAGAGTTATTTCTTTTCTATCATAAGCCATTAATACTTCATTTGGGTCTTTATAGACTTTACCCTCATGTTCTAAGCCAGCTTTTTCTTGAGTTAAATAACAATTTCCTAAGACCATATCTTGACTTGGAGTAACGATTGGTTTTCCATCTTTTGGATTTAAAATGTTTTGAGCACCTAGCATTAAAATTCGAGCTTCAGATTTAGCTTCTTCAGATAATGGAACGTGAACAGCCATTTGGTCACCGTCAAAGTCGGCATTAAATCCAGTACAAACAAGGGGATGTAGACGAATAGCTTTACCACCAACTAATTTAGGTTCAAAAGCTTGAATTCCTAAACGGTGTAATGTTGGAGCACGGTTTAACATAACTGGATGTTCAGTTATTACATCTTCCACAATATCCCAAACGCAATCATCTTTGGTTTCAATTAATTTCTTAGCTCCTTTAATATTATGAGCTAGGCCTTGTTTTACTAAGCCATTTATAACGTGTGGTTTAAATAATTCTAATGCCATTTCTTTAGGAATACCACATTGATACATTTTTAAATTTGGTCCAACGACAATAACACTACGACCAGAGTAATCTACTCTTTTTCCTAATAAGTTTTGTCTAAATCTTCCTTGTTTACCTTTTAACATACTAGATAAACTCTTTAATGGACGGTTTCCAGCTCCTTGAACACTTCTTCCTCTTCTTCCGTTATCTAATAGTGAGTCTACAGCTTCTTGAAGCATTCTTTTTTCATTTTGAACAATGATTGTTGGAGCTCCTAATTCTAGTAATTTTTTTAAACGATTGTTACGATTAATAATTCTTCTATATAAATCATTTAAATCACTAGTAGCAAAACGACCACCATCTAATTGAATCATTGGACGTAAATCTGGTGGGATAACTGGTAAGGCCGTAATAATCATCCATTCAGGGCGATTTTTACTTTCTTGAAAAGCTACAAGGCAATCTAGTCTTTTAACTAATCTTAATCTTTTTTGACCAGTTGAGCCATCTAATTCTTTTCTTAATTCTTCTACTTCTTTATCGATGTCAACTTCTTCTAGTAATTCTTTGATGGCTTCGGCACCCATGCCGACTCTAAAAGTATTACCATATTTCTCGTAATAAGTTCGATATTCTTTGTCAGATAATGTTTGTTTTTTAGCTAAAGGAGCTTTTCCTGGGTCTAAAACAACATAACTAACAAAATATAGTACTTCCTCTAAATCTCTTGGACTCATATCTAAGACAAGACCCATTTTAGATGGAACACCTTTAAAGAACCAGATGTGAGAGCAAGGGGATGCAAGTTCAATGTGCCCCATTCTCTCTCTTCTTACTTTAGATTTAGTAACTTCAACCCCACAACGGTCACATACAACATTTTTATAACGTAATCTTTTATATTTTCCACATGAACATTCATAATCTTTGGTAGGCCCAAATATTTTTTCACAGAATAAGCCATCTCTTTCTGGTTTTAAGGTACGATAGTTGATAGTTTCAGGTTTTTTAACTTCTCCATAAGACCATTCTCTTATTTGTTCAGGACTTGCTAGTCCAATTTTAATTCCTTTAAAATTATTTACTTCAATCATAGAATTTCACCATCCTCATCTTCACTATCTAATTCTATATCCCCAGGAAATTCCAAATCATCTAAATCATCGGCATATTCATCTTCGTCTTCTTCATCTTCTATTAAAGGTTCTTCTTCTTTAATATCTTCTTTTGGTTCTAAATCTATTTCTTCAACTTTGATAAAGTCTTCTTTGTCTTCTTCTTTTTCAATATCTTTTAAATCTAAGACATTATCATTATTATCGATAATTTGAACATTTAATCCTAAAGCTTGGAATTCTTTTATTAATACTCTAAATGACTCTGGAACACCGGCTTGATTTACTGTCTTACCTTTAACTAAGGCTTCATAAACTTTAACACGTCCTATAACATCATCGGATTTAATTGTAAGTATTTCTTGTAAAACATGAGCAGCACCGTAAGCATATAAGGCCCATACTTCCATTTCTCCAAATCTTTGACCACCCATTTGAGCTTTTCCACCAAGTGGTTGTTGAGTTACCATACTATATGGTCCAGTTGCTCTTGCATGAAGTTTATCATCAACCATATGATGTAATTTAATCATATACATAACTCCAACATTAATTTTATGTTCAAAAGGTTCACCTGTTCGACCATTGATTAATGTTACTTTTCCATCTTCTGGCATACCAGCTTCAGCCATTTCTTCATGAATATCTTCTAGGTTAGCTCCATCGAAAACTGGTGTCGCATAATGAACGCCTAATCTCTTACCAGCCATACCTAAATGAACTTCTAAGATTTGACCAATATTCATACGTGATGGAACTCCTAATGGATTTAACATAATATCAACTGGAGTACCATCTGGTAAATATGGCATATCTTCTTCTGGTAAAACTAGTGATATAACACCTTTGTTACCATGACGACCACTCATTTTATCTCCAACTTGAATTTTTCTTTTTTGGATAATATACACACGAACTAATTTAAATACGCCTGCAGGTAATTCATCGGAATTTTCTTTAGTATAGACTTTAACGTCATGAACAATACCAGCAGCTCCATGCTCAACTTTTAAGGAAGTATCTCTTACTTCTCTTGTTTTTTCACCAAAGATAGCATGTAATAATTTTTCTTCACTAGTTAGCTCTTGAACTCCTTTTGGGGTTACTTTACCAACTAGAATATCGCCTTCTTTGACTTCTGTACCAATTCTTACAATACCCTCAGCATCTAAGTTTCTTCTTGCTTCTTCACCAACATTTGGAATGTCTCTAGTTATTTCTTCTGGTCCTAATTTAGTATCTCGACATTCTATTTCATATGTTTCAATATGTAGTGATGTATAAACATCATCTTTAACTAATCTTTCATTTAAGATAACAGCATCTTCATAATTAAAACCGTTGTATGTCATGAATGCAACTGTCATGTTTTTACCTAAAGCAAGTTCTCCTTGATTAGTACTTGGACCATCAGCAATTACTTGGCCTTTTACTACTTTATCACCTTTTTTAACTAATGGAACATGATTTATACAACTACTTGCATTACTTCTCTCATAATTAGCTAAATAATAAGTATCTTTTCCTTTAGCAGTTTTTACAATAATAGTTTTAGCGTCCGCATATTCTACTACGCCATCTCCTTTACAAACAATGGTACTTCCTGAGTATTTAGCAGCAACACATTCAACTCCTGTTCCAACAATTGGAGCTTCTGTTTGTAGTAGAGGAACTGCTTGTCTTTGCATATTAGAACCCATTAATGTACGATTCGCATCATCATAGTTTAAGAATGGAATACAACTTGTTGTGATAGATACAACTTGACTAGGAGATACGTCAACATAATTAACTTTTTCTCTTGGAACATAAATGTTATTTCCATTAATTCTTACAATAACATTATCATCAACAATTCTATTATTATCATCTAATAAGACAGTTGCTTGAGAAATATAATAGTCAGCTTCTTCATCAGCTGTCATATAGACTACGTCATCCATTTGAACAACGCCATCAATTACTTTACGATATGGAGTCATAATAAATCCATATTCATTAACTTTAGCATAACCTGCTAAAGAAGTAATTAAGCCGATGTTTTGACCTTCTGGACTTTCTACTGGACAGATACGACCATAGTGACTAGCATTAACATCACGAACGTCCATTCCAGCACGGTCTCTTGATAATCCACCAGGTCCTAAACTAGATAAACGTCTTTTATCAGTCAACTCAGCAATTGGATTTATTTGGTCCATGAATTTAGATAATTGAGAAGAACCAAAGAATTCTTTTAAAACGGCTGTTACGGGACGAATATTTATTAAAGATTTTGGCGTAATATCAGCCATTTCTTGAGTAGTCATTCGTTCTCTTATAACTCTTTCCATTCGAGAAATTCCTGTTTTAAATTGATTTTCTATTAATTCACCAACTTGTCTTACACGTCTATTTCCTAAATGGTCTATTTCATCAGTATTACCTATTCCATCTTGTAAATTTAAATAATAACTTACTGCTGCATAGATATCTGGTATAGTTAGTCTTTTTTCAGTAGTACTTGGGTCATTACCAACAATAGTTATAATTTTTTTAGAATCTTTTTTATCGTATACCTTAATTGTTTGAATCATCTCATATTGGTCTAATTCTTCATTAATTAATACTTTCTTTAAATTATAACCATTTGCTAAAGTATCTTTAATACTATCTAAAACTTCTTTGGTAACTAGTGTTCCTTTAGATGCAATAACTTCTTTATCTACTTTAATATCTTCTGCTAATGTACAACCAATTAAACGGTCTTTAATATTTAATTTTTTATTAAATTTATAACGACCAACTTTAGCTAAATCATAACGGAAATGGTCAAAGAAACGCATTACTAAATGATTCTTTGCTGAATCAAGAGTTGCAGGTTCTCCTGGTCTTAATTTTTCATATATTTCAATTAGAGCTTCATCAGTATTTTTAGTATTATCTTTTTCAAAAGTATTATTTAAATAGGTATTTTCCCCAAATACATTAATAATATCTTCATTACTAGATAATCCTAATGCTCTAAGTAATGTTGTTGCGGGAACTTTTCTTGTTCTATCAATTCTTACATAGATAACATCTCTAGCATCTAATTCAAATTCTAACCATGTACCACGGTTAGGTATCATTTCACCAGTTATAATTCTTCTTCCATTTTTGTCTATTTCTCTTTTAAAATAAACACTTGGACTACGAACTAATTGGGAAACAATAACACGTTCTGCACCATTAATGATAAAGGTACCAGCGTCAGTCATTAAAGGCATATCCCCTAAGAATATTTCTTGTTCTTTAACTTCACCTGTTTCATGAATAAAGACACGAGCTTGAACCTTTAGTGGTGCCGCATAAGTAACCATTCTTTCTTTTGCTTCTTTAATCGTATAACGAGGCGTATCAAAAGAATAATCGCCAAAATCGATTGTTACATTTCCAGTAAAACTTTCAACTGGAAAAAATTCTTCAAATACTTCTTTAATTCCTACCTCTAAGAAATCCTGATAACTACTTTTTTGTATTTCAAGTAAATCAGCTAATTCCATCGTATTTTTACTTTTAGAGAAACTTCTTCTTGTTCTGTAATCTCCACATTTTTTTAGTTTATAAGCCACAATTTCACCCCATCCACATTTTTTTTATTAACTAATAAAAACTAATAAATCACCAATTTATAATTCTAACAGCTAAATCCCCCCTTGTCAACGACTTTTTGCTTTAATACAATAAAAACCTTTGTCTTTTGCAATTATTTCATTTTCATATATTTCATCTAACTCTTTTATTATACTTTTAGCACCTTGGTCTTTTCTAATAACATAGTAGAGGACTCCATCTTTATCTAAATGAGCATGCGCTCCTTTTAATATTTCTAAAACAACTTTTTTACCAGCCCTTATGGGCGGATTAGTAACAATCATTTGATATGTCCCATCAATATTTTCGTAAGCATTACTAAGAATAACTTTGCCATCTACATTGTTTTCTAAAATATTTTTTGAAGCTAATTTTAAAGCTCTTTCATTTATGTCACTTAAAGTTACTTTACTAGAGAGTATTTTACCTAAAGTAATGCCAATAAAGCCATAACCACAGCCTACATCTAAAAGATTTGGAGGCCTTATATTATCTTTAATTATTGCTTTAACTAAAGATTTACTTCCATAATCTATTTTATTTTTAGAAAACACCCCTAAATCACTATAAAAAGTGAAAACAAAGTTATCTATGGTATGTTTAATTGTTCTCATACTACTTTTTAAATTTTGGTTGTTCGTAAAGTAATGTTCCAAAATTATCACCAATCATTCCCTTAAAAGCCTTATGTACAATCAATTTTAGCAAACATTACTTTATTAGTCAAACATTTATTTTGTCGTTTGACATATCTTTTGTATATATTTTTATATTTTGGCTTCATTAATTATTAAATAAGATGTGGTTAGGATAATACCGGCGATTGATACTGCTGTTTCTAAAGATTTTTGTAAGACTTTATAAGAATCAAAAACTTTGGTAGTTAAAATGCTTTCTATCTTATCTTTTTCTATATTATATATATAATTATAATTATCTTTAGCAACTTTTTTAAGCATTTCTTCAGGTTCTAGTCCTAAGTTTTTCATAATTTGAAGAAAAGGCATTTTCAAACATTTTTTTAATATTTTTTCTCCAAAGGTATTGGAAGATAATTTATCACTGACTTTTAAAAATGTAATTCCCTCACCTACACATATTCCTTCTTTGGCACTTTTTAGTGCCCACAGTGCATCAGTTACTCGCATCATTTTTTCTTTAGCTTCTGTTTTAGTAAATCCCCCAACATAAATGATAGCTTCTAAGTTTTGTAATTTAGCTAGACGTTCATTTAAATATTCTAACTGATATAAATCATCGGTATGAAGAATTTCCTTTTTTATTTCATTAATTCTTTTTTGAGGAGGTGATGAACAAGAAATAATGGTCTTTTCATAGTCGCCACTTATATTTTCAATTTTTCCTAATTTATCAACTGTATACTCTTCTTCTTTAGAGATAATTTCTGATTTAGTAAGGTTTTTTAAGTCTTCTAATATTTCTTTTCTTCTAATAGCATAATCAGGATTATTTATTAATATTATTTTAGCTTTGTTTAATTCATTGATTTGAGTTATTTCATTTATAACATTTTCATCAAAAGAATTAGCTAAAATAGTTAAAGTACCATTTTCTATAAGGATATTATTAATTGTATCTTCTAAAAAGGATAAGTTATCTAAGTCCATATCTAGTATTAATATGGAAGAATTAGAAAATGTATAATGAGAATTAATTCCAAGTAGATAAGGACTTACAAGACCAGAATCCAATTGATAACCTTCAATATATTTAACATATGTTTCTGAGTTATTACTTTCTTTTACTTTTATGCCATAATAATTCTCTACTTTTTGGAAGACTTCGGAAGTAATGGTGCCTAAATGTTTACTATTAGCCGAATTAATAGCAATTTTTTGGTAATCTTCTTTTTGAGGTTCTTTTTTTAGACTAGCTAAAATAGTTTTCGCTTCTTCTAAAGATGACTCTAGTTCTTTTTGGAGATTAACGGGATTTACCCCTTCCCTTATTAATTTTATTCCTTGTAAAATTAAGGACTTTAAAAAAACAATAGTGGAAGTTGTTCCATCTCCTACTAGTTCATCAGTCTTTAGACTAGCTTCTTTTAAAATACTTAGAATAGTATCGACAACTTCATCTTCACTTTCAATATTTTTAGCAATGGTGACTCCATCATTTGTTATATAGGGAACTTCTACAGGACTATTTATTAAGACATTTCGTCCTTTAGGTCCAAGTGATGAAGATACGGCATTTCCTAAGAGATTAACAGCTTCTTCAATTTTTTCTAAAAGTTCATTATTACATATTATTTTTTTCATTTTTCGTCCCTCATTTCTATTAAATTATTCCAATATTTTTTAGGCATAAAATTTCTTTGACATTGATAGTTTTTGCGTTTTTCTATGCCGATTGTTTTAAAAAATGTTTGCCAAAGTTTTTCATATTCTTTTTCATCTTCACTATATAATAAAGAGTTATTCTTAATATGAAAATTTACTAAGTAACTATGATGATTATAATATATATTAATTAAGTCTCTTTTTTTATCATATATAAACCAATTTTCATTAGGTAGTCTTTGTTCAAAGTGATGAATTATTAAAGGTAGGATATTATTAGTTGGTTCAATTATGGCAAAAAAGCTTTTGTTTTTTAATTCTTGAAACCTTATAAATCCTTTCATCTTGTGAGCTTCATGATGGACATATCTAGCTATTTTTATAGATTTAGAAACACAATTAAGATTAGTTAAATAAATTATTTTTTCACCGTGTTTAAAAGCATTAAGTAAAAAGTAGTAAATAATTAATTCTTTGTTTTTTTCACAAGATAAAAAGACGGCATATATAATATTATAAATTTTTTTTGAATAGCGATATACTCCTATTCGGTATTTATTAGTATTACTATTAGTTATCGTAACACATTTATTAAACAGATTATCTTGATAGTTTATATTAGAAAGAATATTTTCTGGTCGTTTCTTTTCTTTTAATAATATTTCAATGGTATTTAAAAGATTATTAAAAGTTCCATCGTATAAGTATATATATTTCATAAGGATAACTGAAGCTGTTTAGAAGAAGTATCAGAGGCACTTTTATCTTCTAAAACTAGATTATCTAAAATAAATTTCTTTTGAAAATATTCTTGACTTAAAAAATATTTACCATTACATAGAATAAAATATTTAGCTCTTTTTAAAACTACTCCCATTTTTTTCAAATCCTCCATTGTTAAAGTATAAAACTTTCTTGATTTAATTATTCTTTGAGCACTTTTAGGTCCAATCCCTGGAATTTTTAATAAATCATTATAAGATACTTTGTTTACTTCTTTAGGAAACTCATTTAAATGATTTATTGCATAATTGGCCTTTGGGTCTAATAAAACATTAAAGGAAGGATTTTCTTTTGATAGTAAATCATCTACATGATAATGATAATAACGAAGAAGAAAATCAGCTTGATATAAGCGATGTTCTCTTTTTAGGGGTGGTGAGATTAAAGAAGGCAAATTTTTATCTTTATTAATAGAAATATATGCTGAATAAAAAACTCTTTTTAAACGGTAATTATTATATAAGCCTTCACTTCTTTTCATTATTTCATAATCATTATCGTTACTAGCTCCAATAATTATTTGAGTACTTTGGCCAGCTGGAACAAAATTAGAACTTTGATTATTTTTAACATTCTCCATTATATGACTTATTTTATCACTGTCTTTATTAGGGGCTAAAAGTTTTAAACTAGATTTACTAGGTAGTTCTATATTGACACTTAATCTATCAACTAATAGACCTAATTTTTTTAAAAGATAATCACTACAACCTGGTATAGCTTTGGCATGAATATATCCATTAAAATGATATTTTTTTCTTAGTAAAGTTATCGTTTCAATAATTTTTTCCATAGTATAATCGGGGCTTTTAATAATTCCAGAACTTAAAAATAATCCTTCAATATAATTTCTTTTATAAAAATTAATTGTTATTTCACATATTTCTTCTGGTGCAAAAATGGCTCTTTTAATATTATTACTTTTTCTATTTAAACAATATTTGCAATCAAAAATACAACAATTAGTAAGTAATATTTTTAATAAGGATATACATCTTCCATCACTTGCAAAAGAATGACAAATTCCACAGTTAGAAGCATTTCCTATCCCATTATTATTTTTTCTATGGCTACCTGATGAAGAACATGAGGCATCATATTTAGCTGAGTCAGCTAAAATTTGTAATTTTTCTTCTTTACTCATTAGAATCACCACATTAATTATATAATAAAAAAAGACAATTGTCACGAACAAATGATTGCCTATTTTTACCATTATGTTTTACTCACGATTTTAAGATATGCGTCAATAATAAAAAATCAGTTTACCCCATCTATCACAAAGGGATTACCTTGACTTCCATAATCGCTTGCAGAACTTTCTTTAATTTTAACAGAAGACTTTAAATAGGCTGTAGGGCGAACGGCACGAGCAGTGTCGACATAGAAGTTGTTCACGCGCCCGCCAGAATGCACATGGAACACAGCGTTAGCATCCGACAAAAGAGGGGCAGGTGTTATGGTCCATTGATTATTACTACTATCATATAACCAGTCGTTTCCTTTACAATCTGGAGTACTTCCATCCCAGTTATACATTGTTTTGGCTAAACAACTAACCCGCTCATCTCCTCCTACGGCATATCCATAGTCAGATGGGTACATTAGTCCTATAAATCCATCCCATGTCGTTGTTCTATCTACTTTATCATTGCAATAGCTTCCTCCTTTACTTTCACATTGCTCTTTTCCATTATGAGTACTTCGCTCTCCTTGATACATATAACTTGCTGTTATTTTACTATTATCATAGACTTCTCCAGAGGTCCCCGTATTCCATCTTATTTTGGCTAATTTGTTTCTTACTTCCTTAGTTAGGCCTGTACTACTAAAATCGCATGCTTGCTGACTATCATTTAAACCACTGTAACATTGTCCACTGGTCTTGCTCCAATATGCTCCTCTGTTTAAGGTAGTCATTATATCTGCTTGACTCCATTCGTTTACTCCAATGCCACTGTTTACTCCACTCGCTGATGAGTCCCAGCTATATGACCCTATGCTATCTGCTCTTATTATTTTTACTAAACTTTGTCCTGTACTTTCACTTTCATCGTCATTAACAATTGTCATATTATTCATGACCCCGATGATTCGCCATAAGATTGGCTTATCTTCAGAATCCCTATCTCCTATATCTATATAATTATATGGACTATTTCCGATATATCTTAAATTATTTTCTTCTGTATCATCATAGGCTAATTGAGCTTCTTCATTTTTATCATCATTTTTTAATAACAAACAATCTACACTATCAGGATTTCCATTACATATATCATCTGATAGTTTTGGTGGAGTTACTGCTCCACTTAATACTATCTTACTTCTAAATGTTTTACTCATTGCTCCTTTATCTGCGTCATAATCTAACCATAGTCTTAGTTCATAATCTTTTTTACTTGGGTTTTCTTCTTCTGTTGTTGCTTCTAGTTTACCTTTTAATAGTATTCTTCCTTCTTTGGCATTTTCTATTATAATAGCTTCTTCTTCTGGAAAACTATTTAATAATTTAGAACTACTACTTGTTCCTTGTTCATTTATTAATACTTTAACATATTTACTTTCTAAATTTGTATCACTTAACATTTCTAATCCTATCTCATAATCCATTTTAACATTACAATGATTGGTTACTGTAAATGTAAATGGGTCTAAATTTTGTCCTTCACTATCTTCTGTTGGATACGCATTATTAAGTTGTATATTATTTGTTTGATTATCTATAGTTAAGTCTACACACCCTGAAGTTATCACATTATCTCCTGTTTGACTTTTTGTTATTTGCCAAAAAGCATAACTTCCTCCTATTGTTATGGTTATTGTAAGAATTAGTAGTATGATTACTATCTTCTTATTTAATAACCCCCCCCCCAATTGTCTTTTTATCTTTCATTTTTCATTCCTACTTTCTATATACATCTTAACACAAAATAAAAAAGAAGTGTAAATTATTTTCTTAACTTAACACTTTTAATATTATTTACAACTATAACCTGATGCTTCTAATTCAAATTTTATAACTTTTGCTTCAGTATCTAAAGGATAATATGCTTTATTATTTAATACATCACTATTGGAATTTAAATTTACATTATTTAAATCTATGTTTGCCTCAAATTGAAAACCTTCGGTTGATGGATAAATATCCGCTGTAACTCCTTTTATTTTATTATAGCTTTGCGCAATACCTTCATATTCAGCAATATTTTCTTCGGTTGTATCAGTAACAATTATTCTATCAGTTATTCTTTCTAAAACATATGAATTATCTTGTAAATTGAAAGTGTAAACTAAATTTTCGTTATTTGTTTGACATAATAAATATGGTTGGTCATTATCATTTACATTGGCGACATTTATTCCTGGATAATCACTAGCATTTTTTTCAGTAATTAAAAAATATTTAACGTTATCAATTTGATAAGCTGATGAAATATCAAAATCATATACTTTTTTACTAACTAATTCTTCTCTATCAATTTTTAATCTTTGTAAGAATTGATGATTTTCAGAATATAATTCTACATAATAATTATTATTAATAAATAATTTAGAATTACCATTGCGATTTTCAATAGTTAAATTTAGGGTATGTAAGGTTTTATCAAATTGTAATTGAAAGTTAAATCCTAAAATATTTTGTTCATTTACAACATCAATGTCTAAATAATTTTCAGTATCACTTGGATTTTCTGTAACTTCTGGATTGGTTGGATTACTTGGTTTTGAACTTACCACAGGAGTATTTGTTTCATTTTCTTTCTTTTCAGTAATTAAATCCGCTACAAAAGGTATAACAAATATTCCCACTATTAAAAGAATAAATATGCCAATAATGGTTACTAAGCTTCCCTCTTCTTTTACTATTTCTCCGATAGTTGTAGGAATTAAAGGGGTATTATTTATTACCACATTTTCATATTTCTTTTTGATATCTTTTTTCTTTTTCTTCATATTTAATCCCTTCTTATTTTTTTTATTGTATCAAATTTTTGAAGAAAAAAAAAGACCTAAGCTAATCTTTAGGTTTAAAAAATAATGCAAATATAAAAGCAAAGATAACAGCAGATACAATAGCTACTCCACATTTAGATAATACTCCGCCTATTAAACCAAGAAGGCCCTCTTCATGAAATCCCATGTAACTTCCTTGATATAGTAAATTACCAAAGTTGGAAATCATCATCGTAGCACCCGCTCCACCATAGGAAATTAATTTAGGGTATATTCCAATAAAAGATAGGAAAGCTCCTAATACTGTAAAAATACTTGTAACATGGCCTGGGGTAAGTTTGGTATTATCTAAAATTATCTCTCCAACTAAACAGAATAATCCACCGACTAAGAAGGCATTAAAAAATGACATTTTTAAATCACCTCCAAACTAACAGCATGGCTTATAGCAGGTATTGACATTTTTTGATTAACAAATAATGTATTGTGTAGTGACCCTGTACCAACAATTAATATTTTATGATACTTTTTTTGCTTAACTACTTTGTTTAATAAGTATAGAGGAAGTGCGACAGGACCACTTGCTCCTGCATATGTTTCTTCATTTGGTAAATATAATTCACTTCCAGCATCAAGATGATTTTTCATTTTAACATTATAAGCTTCTTTTAAGTATTCTTTTAATATTTTACTACCTACTTCTCCTAAATCGCCTGTAAGTATCAAATCATAATAATCAATATTTCTTTCAAAATCTACTAAATGGTCCATAATAACTTTAGCTGCTGCTGGAGCCATTACTGCTCCCATATTTTTAGCGTCTTTTATTCCCATATCAACTACTTTTCCTATAGTAAATCCCTCAATTTTTATGTTACTAGGGTTTCTTGTTATTAAGGTAGAGATGGCACCAGTTGCTGTAAATGTTGTGGTGTGAGGTTTAGGTGCTCCATATTCTATTGGAAAACGAAACTGTTTTTCAGCATGTAAATTATGGGAAGATGTAACACATAAAATATTAGTTTTTCGTTTATTTTCCGCTAAAATGCTTGCCACTATTAATTCTTCAGTAAAAGCAGCACAAGCTGAATATAAACCTAAAAAAGGAATATTATAATAACTTGCAGCATAACTTGAAGTACTGATTTGATTAGATAAATCGCTACTAATTAAATAATCAATATCACTATTTAATATTTTTGAACGTAAAAGAATGTTATCAATAACTGTTTTTTGCATTTTTATTTCAGCTTGTTCAAAAGTTTTTTCATTATAGTAATAATCATCCATAACTAAATCATAGTCTTTAATGGTTCCTCTTTTTTCCATCGGACCTGCTATACTAAAATAATTAGAAATGTATACATTGTTTACTTTTTTACTAGCCATAAAATATCACCCCTAATACTCCAAAAAAGAACCCGGATATTACTCCATAAAGTAAGACACTTCCAGCTAGTTTGAAAAATGAACTACCAAGACCAGTAATTAATCCATCATTTTTGACATCTAAGGCTGATGATGTCATAGAATGAGCAAAACCAGTAGTAGGAATTATTAAGCCACACCCACATTTGCTAACCCAGTTATCAAAAAATCTTAAAGCAGTTAAAAGAGATGCTATAAAAATGGTTAATACACAAAGCCAAATGTAAGCGATAGTTTTTTCCATACCAAACGTAGTTACTAAAATAGTCGCAATTACCTCGCCAATAAATGAAACTAATCCACCAACTAAAAAGGCAACTAAAGCTTTTCTTAATTTTGGTTCTTTTGGTTCTAATTTCTTTACAAGTTTTTGATATTCATCTTTATTCATACTTAATCACCATTTTTATTATGAATAAGTTTAATTTATTTATACTAAAAAAGAGAATTTATTTTTTCTCTTAAGTTTACTTTTTTAGATTAATATATTCTATTTCTTTTTCATCTAAACCTGTGACTTTTTGAATTAAATCTATTGGAAAGTTCATTTCAATCATTTTTTCAGCTATTGATTTTGCTTTTTGCTCACTACCAAGTTTTTGACCAATCCTCTTACCTCTTCTTTCACCATGCCTCTCGCCACGTCGTTCTCCTCTTTTCTCACCAATACTTATACCATTTTCTTCCGCCATAATAAGTCTTGTATTAAATTCTTTCCTATCTGCTTCTTCATGAGTTATTTTATATACATATTTTCCCTCTTC